>NZ_JBEOSZ010000006.1:223785-245112 GCF_040303285.1 Streptomyces sp. NPDC096046
GGAGCACGGCCTAAGGGTGTCCGGCTCCGGGATGGTGCTCGCGTCGTCCGTCACCAGCCTCCGTGGACAGGACCTAGTACTGCGTCCGCAAGTGCTCCCAGAAGCCGTCGCGCAGGGCTCGCCGCAGGTCCGCCTGGCCGCGCAGCGAGTACTGCAGGAGGCCCTCGGCCTCCACGAGCAGGTCCTGGTCGACCGAGCCGGGCAGGTAAGGGTGGCCGGGCAGCAGCTCGACCAGGGTGTCCCGGCCGCGTGCCGCGAGCCACTTCGCGGCGATCTGCGCGCCCACGAACCGCACGTCCTCCCGGGTGGGCCGGCCCGCGCCCGACTCGTGGAGCTGGGCCGTGCGGCGGGAGACGTACGGCTTGAAGAAGTCGAGGTCGAAGGTGCGCTGGCTGTCGACCTCCCACAGGAGGGGCTCCGCCTGGTTGCGGCCCTCCGGCGCCTCGATGCCCCAGAGGTGGACCCGGGCGCCGTACCCCTGGGCCGCCTCCACCGCCGACACCAGGTCCTCGTCGCCGCCGAGCAGCGCAGCGTCGCTGATGGCGCGGTGCCGGGCGAGGGACTCCAGGTCGGAGCGGATGAGGGAGTCGACGCCCTTCTGCTGGTTGTTGGCGTTGAGGTTGCCCAGGCGCACCTTGACGTCCGGCAGTTCCGCGATGGTCTGCTGCTCGCCCGTGTGGATGCGGCGCCGGGCGCCGTCGTACCAGTAGACCCGCAGCAGCCGGCTGTCCGCGAAGATCGTGCGGGCCTTGTCGATGAGCGCGTCGATCAGACCTTCGGCGTCGAGGTCGAAGGCGCGGCGGTCCTCCGTGCCGGCGACAAGGCGTCCGGCGGCCGCGTACAGATACCCGGCGTCGACGAAGATCGCGTGGGTCGAGGGCGTCTTCGCCACCTCGGCGAGCATGCGCTGGAGCAGCTCGTTGGTGCGGTCGATGCGGGCGTGGAGGGCCGCGAGGTCGTCGTTCATCACGTCCATTGTCCCGGCGGTCACGCTGCGAACACAACCGGTCCCGGTCGGTCCCGTAACCACGTCCTTACGGCACGGTAATTAGTCGTTCGAAAAATTTCCTTAGCGTAGGGAATGTTTGACCCGTGCTTCTCTGTTGACCCATACGGAACACCGGACACCGAGTCCGGTGGGCCGCACCACCGAGTAGTTCTCCTCAGGAGGATGACCAGACGAAGGGAGAAGCCCTTGCGCTTCGAAATCATGCGACTCGACGACGTCGACGGCACACCTGTGGACACGACCGTCGTGGACGCCGCCTCCGTCAATCGCATCGTTCAGCAGGCGGCCGCCATAGGGCAGCGCCTCTGGATCCGCCCGGCCGAGACCACGGCCTCATAAGGCGCGCAGCTCTCCCACACTTCGCAGCCCCCGCGCGGCATCGGCCGTGCGGGGGCTGCGCTGTCGCGGACCTCGGCGAGACCGGGGGCGATTGGCTGGGAGCACGGCGCGAGCCAGGACAGGACGGTGGATCATGTCGGTGACGGACCGGTCGCACACGGAACTGCACGAGCAGGCCGCCGACGAGCCGCCCGGCGTGACGAGGACTCCGCCGCCGAACGCGAGCCGGTCGAGGCCCGCCCGGCGGTCGGCGGGCGGTTCCCCGTCACCCCGGACGCTCGCCGTCCGCGCCGACCGGATCGCCGGTCGAGGCGGCCTGTCGCACTCGGCGGTCGTGGCGGACATCCACCGCGAGGCCATGAACCTGCGGTGCGGCAGCTCGCGGCCGTCACGCCGCAGGGGGATCCGGGCGACCGTGGCCCCGGCCCTGACGCCGCGCGGCAGGATGGGTCCGCGGCGACCTGACCCTCCAGGCCTGACCCGGACCCTCAGCTCCCCTGAATCACCTGCGTGACGCCATTGATGATCTGCTGCACGGCGATGGCGGAGAGCATCATGCCCGCGAGCCGGGTCACCAGCACCACTCCGCCGTCCTTGATGATCCGGATGATCACCAGTGAGTAGCGCATCACCATCCACAGCACGACATGGATGGCGAGGATCGCCGCCCACACCGACACCTGGGTGGTGACGCTGTGGGCCTTCTGCACGGCGAGGATGACCGACACGATCGCCCCGGGCCCCGCCAGCAGCGGCATGCCCAGTGGTACGAGGGCGACGTTGACGTCCTTGGTCTGCTTCGGTTCGTCGGTCTTGCCGGTGAGCAGGTCCAGCGCGATCAGCAGGAGCAGCAGACCGCCCGCGATCATCAGCGCGGGCACGGACACGTGCAGGTAGTTCAGGATCTGGTGCCCGAGAAGCCCGAACACGGTGATCACGCCGCCCGCGACACAGACGGCCTGGAAGGCCATCCGCTTCTGCACCTTGCCGGGCCGGCCGGCGGTGAGCGCGAGGAAGATCGGTGTGATCCCCGGGGGATCCATGATCACGAAGAGGGTCAGGAAGAGGGAGCCGAAGACGGCGACGTCGAACATGGTGAGCCTTGCGCAGGGGGCTGCCGCTGTGATCCGGCGTACCGCACGGCGGAACGGGTGAGCACAGCGGGCAGCGCCGAGTGGGAAAAGCCGAGTGAGGAAAAGGGGAAACGGACCTACGGGAGAAGAGGAACCTCAGACGGCTCCGCCGGCGCCCGGAACGGGAAACGCCCCGAAGGCCCGTCGTGTGATCTCCCCGTAGACCTCGGGATCCGTCGTGTACTCCCCGAGCACGCACGTCTTGCGACTGCCGTGGTAGTCCGACGACCCCGTGACGAGGAGCCCGAGCTCCTTCGCCAGCCCCCGCAGCCGCGCGCGGGTGTCGGCGTCGTGGTCCATGTGGTCGACCTCGACGCCGTCCAGCCCGGCAGCGGCCATCTCCGCGATGGCGGTCTCCGGTACCGTGCGCCCCCGCTTGCTCGCCCCGGGATGCGCGAACACCGCGACCCCGCCCGCGTTCTTGATCAGCCGGATCGCCTCGAAGGGGCCGGTCTCGTGCTTCTCCACGAAGGCCCGGCCGCCGTCGGCCAGCCAGTCCTGCGTGAAGGCGTCGTTCACGGTCGGCACCACGCCGAGCTCGACGAGCGCGCTCGCCACATGCGGACGCCCCACGGACCCGTCACCGGCGATCCGCGCCACCTGCTCCCACGTCACCGGCACGCCCAGCTGCTGAAGCTTGACGATCATGCCCTGGGCGCGCGGCACCCGGTCGTCCCGGACCAGCTCCCGCTCGGCGAGCAGTCGCGGCTCCTCGGCGTCGAAGAGGTAGGCCAGCATGTGCATGCTGATCCCGTCGAGCCGGCAGGAGAGCTCGGCCCCGGTGACCAGCGTGACCCCCTCGGGCAGCGCGGCGATCGCCTCGGCGTGCCCGCGGGTGGTGTCGTGGTCGGTCAGCGCGACGACGTCCAGTCCGGCCGCGGCGGCCTTGCGCACCAGCTCGGCGGGGGTGTCCGTACCGTCGGAGGCGGTGGAGTGGGTGTGCAGATCGATGCGCACGGCACGGACTCCAGACACGAACGACACGAACAGGGCCGCTCCAGGATAACCGGCTTTTCAACGCCCGATGTCACACCCGAACCCGCCGGGCACCCCCTACACTCTTCAGGGTCCCAGCAGCCTCGGGGACAGGGCGCCACAGGGCACCAGCTCGACCTCCGCCCCGGCGTCCCGCAGGTCGGTCAGCACCAGCTCGTCGTACATCAGCAACCCCGACTGCTCGGGCCACACCACGGCCCACAGCCACATCCCCAGCGCCTCACCGGCGAAGACGGCACGATCGTCGGGAGCCCCGGCCACATGCCACAACGGCGTGGGACGTCCGGCGGCCAGCACCTTCGCCTGCGGCGGCTTCTCGACGTTCATGTGGGGCCCCGGGTCGGGGCCGTCCATGCCCGCGTAGCGCGCCCCGAGCCCGACCCCGAGCTCCTCGGCCACCAGGATCAGCTCGCCCATTCCGCCGAGCGGCCCGGGCCCCGTGCAGGCGACGGCGGTCGCACGGCCGCCCGTGCGGTCGTCGCCCGCGCAGGCGACACCCGTGAACAGCCATCCGACCGGCAGCGGCCACGGCATCCACACCGGCACCTGGGTGCGGTGCACCACGACGTTGAGGGCATCGACGCTGGGCGGTATCACGGGCTGCACCGGATGGACGGTGCCGTGCACATCGCACTGCCACGAGTCGGAGAAGAGGCCGGGAGCCCGGACCCGGCCACCGCACTTCGGGCAACTGGGTTCGCCCCTCATAGGGCCCCACGGTCCTACCCCCGCCGCGCCGCGTCAAGGACGATCACCCATCCAGACGGAACCCTTCACGACCCACGCTGGATGTAAATGGCATTAGTCAGAGTTGCCAGCGGTGGCGGGCGCGGCCGCGGTCGTCGTACGGCGCAAGGCCCTCACAGCGGAAGCGGACGAGCCGGAGCCCCGGCACTCGACCGAGGACGGTGTCACCGTCCTCGCCAACTGAGGCCACTCGGGCTGGTGTTGGTGAGCTTCCTCACTCCAGCGGGACGGACTTCCGGGACGGATCCCGGAGGTCCGTCCCCTGGTTCAGCCATCGCTCCTGAAGCGCCTGCGCGCCGTGCACGCGCTTCCAGGCGGCCTCGTTCGGGGTCATCGGCAGCAGCGGCAGGAACTGTACGGGGTCGAGGGGCTCGTCGAGTTCCAGATCCTCCACCAGGCCGCCCGGCTCGGCGACCAGCACCGAGGTGAACGGGGCGCCCGGCCACAGCGGCTCACCGACGTCGAGGGACGCGCCGGGCGCCACGACCACTCCCTCCACCTGCGGAGACGCGGCGAGCACGGCGAGCGGCCGGAGCGCCTTGTCGGTGTCGGCCCGCCCGGAACGGACCGAGAGGATCAGCTCGGCACGCGGACCCTTGACGGGGTCGGCGATCACCGCCGTGGGGTCCGTCATCGGGTGCGCGGACATGCCGAGCGAGGCGTAGCGGACGATGCCGCCCTGCTGGAAGCGGAGCACCTCGATGCGGTCCGTGCCCAGGAAGGTGACCGCCGCGCGCGCGTCCGGTTCGCCCAACGCGGTACGCAACCGGGCTTCGACCAGAGGAAGAACATCTGCCATGCGGCGAGCATAGAACTCGCCAGTAGCGGGCAAAGCAGCACCTTGACAGTTGTGTCGGCTGCTACTCTTGCCCGGTGGTTCGGGGCAGCACGCAGAAGCGTCGCGATCAAGCCCCGACGCCGAAGGAACTCCCTTACGAGGGACCGGCCGGAGGAGGTGGGGCTGCAATGGATCGAAGTCGACCGTGCAGTAGCACCACGCTCTTCGCGCCGCCGATGTAGCTGCTTCGTTCTCCGGCTGCCACCTCTCGCACTCGCTTCACCGCGGAAGAGCGCTTCGTTTCGCTTTGCCTGATCTGCCTCAGTAGCTGAATCAGTAACGAAACCGGCCACCGCGACGGTGCGGTGCTCCCCGCTTTGTGGACGTGCCAAACATCCGTAGTCACTACGTCCTCATTCCGGGTGGTTCCACCCGTCGCCGGCGCCGTTCGTTGCCTGCCCGCGAAGGAGCCCGCCATGTCGATGATCCGCGACCTGCGCGCAGTCGTCCGTCCGTCCCGTGTCTCGCTGCGCAAGGACGGCGGGACCTACGACGCCACCCGCAGCCCCGCCGCGTCCTCCGCCGTCGTCGACTGCGCCGTCTACCGCGACGGCCGCCGCATCGAGACCGGGACCGCGCTGACCCCGCACGAGGCGGTGCGCCTGGTGCGCCGCGACGGGGGTTTCGTGTGGATCGGCCTGCACGAGCCGACGGAGGCCGAATTCTCCGGCATCGCCGGTGAGTTCGGGCTGCACCCGCTGGCCGTGGAGGACGCCGTCCAGGCCCACCAGCGGCCCAAGCTGGAGCGCTACGACGACTCCCTGTTCACGGTCTTCAAGACCATCCACTACGTCGAGCACGACCAGCTCGACGCCAACAGCGAGGTCGTCGAGTCCGGCGAGGTCATGTGCTTCACCGGACGGGACTTCTTCATCACCGTCCGGCACGGCGGGCAGGGCTCCCTGCGGGCCCTCAGGCACCGCCTCCAGGACGACCCCGAGCTGCTCGCCAAGGGCCCTTCGGCCGTGCTGCACGCCATCGCGGACCACGTCGTCGACGGGTACATCGCCGTCGCCGACGCGGTGCAGGACGACATCGACGAGGTCGAGACCGAGGTGTTCTCCCCGGGGCGCAAGGGCGCGCCACGCGGTTCGGACGCCGGCCGGATCTACCAACTCAAGCGCGAGGTGCTGGAGTTCAAGCGGGCCGTGTCGCCGCTGCTGCGGCCCATGCAACTGCTGAGCGAGCGGCCGATGCGGCTGATCGACCCCGACATCCAGAAGTACTTCCGGGACGTCGCCGACCACCTGGCCCGCGTCCAGGAGCAGGTCCTCGGCTTCGACGAGCTGCTCAACTCCATCCTCCAGGCCAACCTCGCCCAGGCGTCCGTCGCCCAGAACGAGGACATGCGCAAGATCACCTCATGGGCCGCGATCATCGCCGTGCCGACGATGGTGTGCGGGGTGTACGGCATGAACTTCGAGTACATGCCGGAGCTGCACTGGAAGTACGGCTACCCGGTGATCCTGAGCTTCACGGTGGCCGTCTGTCTCGGCATCCACCGCACGCTGAAGCGGAACGGATGGCTGTGAGAAGCCTGGTTAGGCTGGGCCCCATGACAAGCGAGCTGCTCGACCAGGCCCTCGTCGAGGAGGCCACGAAGAAGTCCGGCCTCGTCTGGGTCAAGGGCCCCGACGGCCCGGCGCGCGCGCTGTGGCACGTGTGGCACGAGGGTGCCGCGTGCCTGGTCGGCGACGGGCCCGGCGAGCAGCCGCTGCCGGGGCTGGCCGACGGCGCCGAGGCGACGGTGACGGTCCGCAGCAAGGACAAGGGCGGCCGGCTCGTCACCTGGACGGCCCGGATCACCCAGCTCGCGCCGGGCTCCGAGGCGTGGGACGCGGCGGTCGCCGAGCTCAAGGGCAAACGGCTGAACGCGCCCGACGGCGAGGCCGTGCCGGAGCGCTGGGCCCGTGAGTGCCGGGTGCTGCGTCTGGAGCCGACCGGGGAGACGGCGCCGCTGCCCGAGGGCTCCCTGTCCGAGCCGCCCCTGCCGTCCCCGGCGATCACCCGCCGGCCGGCCCCGGCGGGGCTGCCCCGCCTGCTGCTGAAACGACGCAAACGGGCCTGACGGCCTACGACGCCGGCAGCTGCTTGCCGTAGTCCACCGTCTCGTTCTTCTCCGGCTCCCTGAGGGAGAAGTCCTCACCCCAGGCGGAGAACGTGAGGGTGCCCGCCCCGCCGGCCCGCTCCAGGCGCAGCGGATACGGCTTGCCCTCCAAGGAGACCTCCAGGGTGCCGCCGGAGCCCTTGTCTCCGGTGACGCGGATGGTGCGGACGCCCGCCTCCTCGGCGTGGCCGTCCGTCGCGAGCGTCCCGTGCAGGGTGAGCAGACCGTCGAGGAGGAGAGCCTTGTCCGTGAAACCGCTGAACTTCTTGTACGAGGGGTCGCCCTGCGGCACCTTCACGAACTTGCCGCCGAGCTTGGAGGCCGCCGCCGCGTCCCCCTCGCCGTCCTCGCCCTGGCCGCTGCCGTGAGCCCAGAACCCGGCGTCCGCCTTGATGTAGAGCTGCTCGCCGATGCGCAGCAGCTTGAAGGTCGCGCCCTGGGTGGTGACCGAGCCGTCGCCGCCGTCGTCCTTCAGCCGCATGTCGAGGGCGTACGTCCGCTCGCCGCTGACGACGTTGCCGTGCACCCGGACCGCCCCGGCGGTCTCGGCGGCCGACCGGGTCTTGCTCTGGATCTTGGCGGCGGGGAGTCTGCCGACCCCGTTGGTCCCCTCGTTCGGATCCTCCGCGCAGCCGGTGAGCACCGTTCCCATCACGAGCAGCGCGCACGTCGCGCCGGCGAGTGCGGCACTGCTGCTGCGACCGCGGCTGCGGCTCTGGCGAATCGGAGTCACAGGTGGGGCTGCCTCTCTGACGAAAGACCTGAACGGCGTATCGCAGGGTACCGGGGTCGTGCGGGCAGGTCGGAGCCAGTACGTCCGGACCGCCCGCCGACGCGGCCCCGATCGGGACGGGCTAGCCTGAAGCCCACCCGAGCGGGCAATTCGGAAGACACAGGCACAAGGACAGCCGCACAGACAGCCACCACGAACCACCCCGCACGAAAAGGAGCCGCGGCCATGGCAGCGGGCGCCCCCCGGATCTTCGTATCGCACCTCCAAGGTGTCGCCGTCTTCGACCCAGCCGGTGACCAGGTGGGGCGGGTGCGCGATCTGGTCGTCATGCTGCGGGTGGCGCAGCGACCGCCGAGACTGCTCGGCCTCGTCGTCGAACTCGCCACCCGCCGCCGCATCTTCCTGCCGATGACCCGGGTCACCGCCATCCAGTCCGGCCAGATCATCACCACCGGCGTGCTCAACGTCCGGCGCTTCGAGCAGCGGCCCACCGAGCGGCTGGTCTTCGGGGAGCTGCTGGACCGGCGCGTGACGCTCACCGAGACCGGCGAGGAGGTCACCGTCCTCGACCTGTCGGTACATCAGCTGCCGGCCCGCCGGGAGTGGGAGATCGACCGGGTCTTCGTCCGCAAGGGCAGGAAGGGCAGTGCCTTCCGGCGCGCCAAGGGCGAGGCGCTGACCGTCGAGTGGACGGCCGTCACCGGGTTCTCCCTGGAGGAGCAGGGGCAGGGCGCCGAGAACCTGCTGGCCACCTTCGAGCAGCTGCGCCCCGCCGATCTGGCCAACGTCCTGCACCACCTCTCCCCCAAGCGCCGCGCGGAGGTCGCCGCCGCCCTCGACGACGACCGGCTGGCCGATGTGCTGGAGGAGCTGCCGGAGGACGACCAGATCGAGATCCTCGGCAAGCTGAAGGAGGAGCGCGCCGCCGACGTCCTGGAGGCCATGGACCCGGACGACGCGGCCGACCTGCTGGGCGAGCTGCCGACGGACGACCAGGAGCGGCTGCTGAGCCTGATGCAGCCCGGCGACGCGGCCGACATGCGGCGCCTGATGTCGTACGAGGACCGCACGGCGGGCGGTCTGATGACCACCGAGCCGATCGTGCTGCGCCCGGACGCCACCGTCGCCGACGCCCTGGCCCGGGTCCGCAACCGCGACCTCTCCCCCGCTCTCGCCGCCCAGGTGTACGTCTGCCGGCCCCCGGACGACACACCGACCGGCAAGTACCTGGGTACGGTCCACTTCCAGCGCCTGCTGCGCGAGCCACCGCCCACCCTGGTCAGCTCCATCCTGGACAGCGACCTCCAGCCGCTCGACCCCCAGGCGGACCTGCCCGCCATCGCCGGGTTCTTCGCCACGTACGACATGGTCGCGGCGCCCGTCGTCGACGAGGCCGGCGCGCTGCTGGGCGCGGTGACCGTGGACGACGTGCTCGACCACATGCTCCCGGAGGACTGGCGGGAGACGGAGTTCCACTTGGACGAGGAGGTGGCCACCGATGGTTCCTGAGCGTGAGAGCCTGCGCGAGCGCACCCCGGCGGGCGCCACGGCCGCCTCCCGGCCGCGCACCACCCGTCTCGACCAGCCGCTCCCGCGCCGGCGCCGGTTCCTGCCCGAGTACGACCCGGAGGCCTTCGGCCGGCTGTCGGAGCGCATCGCGCGCTTCCTGGGCACCGGGCGGTTCATCGTCTGGATGACGGTCGCCATCATCCTGTGGGTGGTGTGGAACATCTTCGCGCCGAGCGGCCTGCGCTTCGACGAGTACCCGTTCATCTTCCTGACGCTGATGCTGTCCCTGCAGGCCTCCTACGCCGCCCCGCTGATCCTGCTCGCGCAGAACCGGCAGGACGACCGCGACCGGGTCAATCTGGAGCAGGACCGCAAGCAGAACGAGCGGTCCATCGCGGACACCGAGTACCTGACCCGCGAGATCGCCGCCCTGCGCATCGGCCTGGGCGAGGTCGCCACCCGCGACTGGATCCGCTCGGAGTTCCAGGACATGATCAAGGAGCTGGAGGAACGCCAGAACGGTCACCGTCACGAGACGGTCGTATTCCCGGCGGAACGGTCACGAGGACGTGACGCAGACGACCGCTGAGACGCTTTCCTACGCCCCGGTAGAGCGCCGTACCATCGTCCTTATGGCTATGGAAGACGCGGTGCGCGAGGCACTGGCGACGGTGAACGACCCCGAGATCCACAAGCCCATCACCGAACTGGGGATGGTCAAGTCGGTGGAGATCGGTGCGGACGGGGCGGTCGCGGTCACCGTGTACCTCACGGTCTCGGGCTGCCCGATGCGGGACACGATCACGCAGCGCGTGACCGACGCGGTCTCCGCGGTCGAGGGCGTCACCCGCGTCGACGTCACGCTCGACGTGATGAGCGACGAGCAGCGCAAGGAGCTGGCGTCCGCCCTGCGCGGTGGCCAGACCGAGCGGGAGGTCCCCTTCGCCAAGCCGGGAAGCCTCACCCGCGTCTACGCGGTCGCCTCCGGCAAGGGCGGCGTCGGCAAGTCCTCGGTGACGGTCAACCTGGCGGCCGCGATGGCGGCCGACGGCCTCAAGGTCGGTGTCGTCGACGCCGACATCTACGGCCACTCCGTGCCCCGCATGCTGGGCGCCGACGGCCGTCCCACCCAGGTCGAGAACATGATCATGCCGCCGTCGGCGAACGGTGTGAAGGTCATCTCGATCGGCATGTTCACGCCGGGCAACGCCCCGGTCGTCTGGCGCGGCCCGATGCTCCACCGCGCCCTCCAGCAGTTCCTGGCGGACGTGTACTGGGGCGACCTGGACGTGCTGCTCCTGGACCTGCCGCCCGGCACCGGCGACATCGCGATCTCCGTGGCCCAGTTGGTCCCGAACGCCGAGATCCTGGTCGTGACGACGCCTCAGCAGGCGGCGGCCGAGGTCGCCGAGCGCGCGGGCTCCATCGCGGTGCAGACCCACCAGAAGATCGTCGGCGTGGTCGAGAACATGTCGGGCCTGCCCTGTCCGCACTGCGACGAGATGGTCGACGTCTTCGGCACGGGCGGCGGCCAGACGGTCGCCGACGGCCTGACCCGCACGACCGGCACGAACGTCCCGGTCCTCGGCAGCATCCCCATCGACGTCCGTCTGCGCGAGGGCGGCGACGACGGCAGGCCGGTCGTCCTGACGGATCCCGACTCCCCGGCCGGCTCGGCCCTCCGGGCGATCGCGGGCAAGCTGGGAGGACGGCAGCGCGGTCTGTCGGGCCTGTCGCTCGGTATCACTCCGAGGAACAAGTTCTGAACTGACTCAGGGGCGCGGGGAGCTGCGCGAGCAAGCGCATCGCACCCGCAGCCGCCCCACACGTCCGAGGCCCTGGGGCGAAGGGGCGCCGAGACCAGCCGGCGCCCCGGTCTCACGTGTACGTGGCGATGTCCTTCACCACGGTGAAGCCCAGCCCGTAGGCGCTCATGCCCCTGCCGTACGCCCCGAGGTGCACCCCGGCCGAGGTGGAACCGGCCAGCACCCAGCCGAACTCGGACTCCCGGTAGTGGAACGCCGTGGGCACCCCGTCCACGGGGAGCGACAGCGTCGACCAGTCGGACCCGTCCAGGTCGTCCGCCAGCGCCCAGGCCGTCTCCGTCTGCTGCTCCAGCCAGTCGTCCCGCAACGCGTGGTCCATCTGCCCGGGCCAGGTGAAGGACAGCAGCCCCACCCCGGCCAGCCAGGCGGCGGAGGACACGGACGTGGCCTCCAGCAGCCCCGTCCCGTCCGCCGTGCGCCGGGAGGGACTGGCCGCCACGGTCACCACGACCGCGAACTTCTCCTTGGCCTCCTGATCGCCGCCGGCGGCATGCTCGTTGCGCACCGTGGGCTCGTCACCGTGCCCGATGGACCCGTGTTCCACGGCCCCGTCGGCCGTCGTACCGACCTGCATCAGCCAGCGCGGTCCCGTGAACGCCTCGTCGAGGCCGTACCACGGGAAGGGCGCACGCAGGTAGCCGTCGACCGTACGCGGGGCGGAGGTGAGCTGCTGCCCACCCTCCGCGGCCGGCGTCTGCGCGACTGCCCGACTCGTCGTCTCCATGTGCCCGTACGCCTCCTCGCTCTAGTCGGACCGGGACGGCCCGCCCCCCTTCGGACGTACTCGTCACGGTCCGCACCACAACTTGGCAGCATAGCCACACCGCTGCGAGCAGCAGGGAAACCGCCCGGCGCGTGGGCCGCACGGGCGCCCGGTTCAGGCCGTACACAGCCCGACCGGAGTATGAAACGCGTCACGCGCCCGGGGGCGTACGCCCCTGGGCGTGTCGCTCAGGTGGCGTCCGCGTCGAAGGGCGGCCGGTCGTCCGGGGCGGGCGTCTCCGGCTTCTTCGTCATGTCGATACGGCCACCGGACGAACCGGAGACGCCGGTGGACGACGCGGAGGACGTGTCGGAGTCACGGCTGTGGACGGCGTCGGTGACCTCGGCCATCTCCTTCTTCAGGTCGAAGCCGTTGCGGATCTCCTTGAGCCCCAGGTCCTCGTTGTCCAGCTGCTTGCGGATGAAGGTCTTGGGGTTGAGGTCCTCGAACTCGAAGTCCTTGAACTCCGGGCCGAGTTCCTCCCGGATGTCGTTCTTGGCGCTCTCCGAGAACTCACGGATCTTCCGGATCGTGCGCGTCACGTCCTGGATGACCTTGGGGAGCTTGTCCGGACCGAAGACGAGCACGGCGAGGACGATGAGCGTCACCAGCTCGAGTGGTCCTATGTCATTGAACACCTGAAGCTCCTAGCGATGTCCTCGGTCCTCGGCCCTCGTGGTCGGTGCGGGTCTTGCCGTGGTCCGGGCCGGATCCACGGTACCCGGCGATCCTGTCCGACCGGTACTGTCCCGGGACCTCCGAGTGCGGGAGGTGTGAGCGCTTTCCCGATTGTTTGCCTTGTCGGTCCCTTGTGGGACCGGACGGGACGTCCTGGCGGGTCGCGGACATCATGTCTCAGCCACCGGACGATCCGAGGACGAGGGAGACGGTTCGTTCCTTGCCGGCGCGCTCCACGGTCAACTCCAGCCGGTCGCCGGGTCGGTGCGCCCGCGTCATCACGATCAGTTCCTCGCCGGAGTGCACCCGCCGGCCGCCGACCTCACGGATGACGTCACCCGCCTTGATCCCGGCCTTGGCGCCCGGGCCGCCCACGGTGACCGGCGGCCCGCCCTCGCTGCCCTCGGCGGCCACGCGGGCACCGTCGCCCGTGTAGTCCATGTCCAGGGTGATGCCGATGACCGGGTGGGTCGCCTTCCCGGTGTTGATCAGCTCCTCGGCGACTCGTTTGCCCTGGTTGATGGGGATGGCGAAGCCGAGGCCTATGGAGCCGGACCGGCCGCCGTCCTGCGTGGAGCCGCCCTCCGCCGAGCGGATGGCCGAGTTGATGCCGATGACCCGGGCCCGGGCGTCGAGCAGCGGCCCACCGGAGTTGCCGGGATTGATGGGGGCGTCGGTCTGCAACGCGTCGACGTACGACACATCGCTGCCGTCGCCCTTCTCGCCACCGGCCGTGATGGGCCGCTGCGTGGCGCTGATGATGCCGGAGGTGACCGTGCCGGCCAGGTCGAAGGGGGCGCCGATCGCCACGACCGGGTCGCCGACCTGCACGTTGTCCGAGTTGCCGAGGGGCAGCGGGGTGAGTCCGCTGACGCCCTTCACCCTCACGACGGCGAGGTCGTAGCCGCTGTCCCGGCCGACGACCTCGGCCTGCGCGGTCTCCCCGCCGTTGAACGTCACGGTGATCTCGCCGTCCGACCCGGCGGGCTGCACGACGTGGTTGTTGGTGAGGATGTGCCCTCGGGTGTCGAGTACGAAGCCCGTGCCCGTGCCCTGCTCGCCGGCGCCGCTGACATGCAGGGTGACCACGCTGGGCAGGGCCCGCCCGGCGATCCCGGCCACACTGTCCGCGTCCCGCGCGGAGGCCTCCTTCCCGGCCTGTGGCAACTCGACGGACCCGATGCCCCCGTTCCGCTCCAGGTACGTCCCCACGGCACCCCCTACGCCGCCGGACACCAGCGCGATCAGCACGGCGGCGAGCGCCAGCGACGCCCGGCCCCGCTTGCGCCGCTGGTCCGTGCTGAGCACGGCGGCACCGTTCTGCTGGAGGAACCCATGGCCCCCGGCGACCGTGGGAGCCGCCCAGGGGTCATAACGCTGCCAGGGGTCGGGGGCGGGCGTGGGGGGCGGAGTCTCGCCGGGCACCTGAGCGGCGGACGCGGGGCTGCCGGGGGCCGACGCTGCGTGAGCGGCTGGCGTGTGGCTGGCGGGGTCCGGCGGTGTGTGCCCGACGGGTGCGGGGCTACCGGGAGCCGGTACGGGCGGTGCGTGCACGACGGGTGCGTGGCTGGCGGGGGCCGGTACGGGCGATGCCTGCCCGACGGGTGCGGGGCTACCGGGAGCCGGTACCGGCGATGCCTGCACGACGGACACGGGGCTACCGGGGCCCGATACGGTCGGTATGCCGTGCTGCGGCGGCACAACGGCCGGGGTGCCCTGCACGGTCGGCCCGCCCGGTGCCGCCACGCCCTCCGCGGGAGCCGTCGCCGCCGGGTGCTGGACGGGCGGGGCCGGCGCCCAGGGGCCGGGTTCGCCGTAGGGCGGGGTGCTGTAGGGGTCGGGGTCGTGCAACGGCCGGGCAGCACCCTCGGCCGGCCCGGTGCGCGAGGCGGAGGCGCCAGAGGCGTCCTGGCTCTGGCCGGCTCCCCGGGCGGCGGGCACCGAAGGGGCGCCCTCGGCGGGCACCTCGCCGGAGGCGGTCGCGACGGGGGCGCCGTCGGACGGCGCCGCCTCGGGTCGCCTCAACTCGTAGTCGCCGTCTTGCTCGCGCCGAGGAGCGGGACGCGCCAGCTCGAAGTCCCCGTCGCTGTCGGTCACACCCGCCGGGGCGGCCGTCGGCCCGTGCACCCCGATGGCGGCCCGGTCCTGCCCGACGCCCCCGTCCGGACCCTCCGGCTGCCCCGGAAAGGGTTGCGGTCGCGGACGGCTCCACCACTTCGCCTTCGTGGGCTTCCCCTCGTTCATGCTCTCCCCACAGCAGCGGCACGGCTCGTCGCGGTGGCCGCAGTTCGTCGAATCGGCGCCCGGCCACACCTCGGCCGCGGGCGACAACCCTCGGATTCAATCAGGTCCGCGGTCCGGTGCGCAGAGGGCGGTCAGTGAGCCGTACGCGAGGAGGCGGGGAGAGAGGGGGACGAGGTCGTGTCCGGAAGGGGCACGGCGAACAGGGGAGCGGTGATCTCGGGGACCGAGGACCACGAGGTCAGGGCGCCCGGTGCGGCCGCCTCAAGCGGACGTATCAGCGGGGACATGGCGGCGGCACCGGCCACCACCGGCGCGGTCAGGGCGTGCATCGCGTGGTGCCGGGCGGCGGACGGTACGCCGGGCAGCAGCGGTGCGGACACCTCGGTCGGGGCGACCGGGGCGCGGCCGACCATGCTCTGGCCGTGCACCTGCCCGAGCAGCGGCGCCGTCCGGCGGCGCTGGGACTCGGGCGTCGTCGCGGCACCGGTGCCCTGGGTGCGCATCGGTGTCACATTGCTGCCCGTGCCCTGGCCACCGCGTGCCTCCGCGTCGGCCGGGATGCCGGTGGTGACCCCGCCCAGAGCGATCGCGGCGAGGGAGACGGCACCGGCGGCGACGAACGCGAACCGCAGCCGCGAGGAGGACCGGTCGGTGTCGGACCGGCCGATGTCGTGGATGCGGAAGCCCTTCCCCGTGGGCAGGCCGCGGTGGCCGGACGGCAGACCGCTGCGGTCGGGGGGGAGGCTCCGGCTGCCCGGGGAGGCGGGCAGTGCGGGCAGGTGCGGGCGGGACGGGGCGTACTCGAACTCGAAGTGCTCGCCACGCTTCACCGCGAAGGCCCCGGATGATCCGAACCGTCCGGACAGTCCTCCGGGCAGCCCTCCCGCGCCCGGCGGCATGAGATCACCGTCCGGGCCGCCGCCCGCGGGTAGTCCCTGCAGGCGGGCCAGGAAACTCTCGGAAGGGGGTGGCGGGGCCGCCTCCGCGAAGACGTTCTTCAGCCGTCGCTGGGCGTCCACCTCCGCCTTGCACTTCGGGCAGGTGGCCACGTGCGCCAGTACGCGCTCGCGCGCGTCATGACCGAGTTCTCCGTCCACCAGGGCGGAGAGGCGGTCTCCCAGATGCTGCTCTGCGAGGTGACCCTCGGAAGCTTTCGGCCGTGATCCGCTCACGTGCTCGCGCCCCCTCCTCCCAGTGCGGGGACACGGGGCACGAAGGAGCGGCGCTCGGCGCGCGCCTGCGGTGACCGGTGCGCGAGGGCCTTGCGCAGCTGGGACCGGCCGCGGTGGATCCGCGAGCGGACCGTGCCGAGCTTGACGCCGAGGGTCGCGGCGATCTCCTCGTAGGACAGTCCTTCGATGTCGCACAGGACGACCGCGGCGCGGAACTCGGGGGCGAGGGTGTCGAGGGCCTGCTGCACGTCCGCGTCGAAGTGCGCGTCGTTGAAGACCTGCTGCGGCGAGGGCTCCTTGCTGGGCAGCCGCTCGGCCGCGTCCTCGCCGAGCGCGTCGAAGCGGATGCGCTGCTTGCGGCGGACCATGTCCAGGAAGAGGTTCGTGGTGATGCGGTGCAGCCAGCCCTCGAAGGTACCCGGCGTGTAGGTCGACAGGGAGCGGAAGACGCGGACGAAGACCTCCTGCGTGAGGTCCTCCGCGTCGTGCTGGTTGCCGGTCAGACGGTAGGCGAGCCGGTAGACCCGGCCGCTGTGCGTGCTGACGATCTCCTCCCACGTGGGCGGAGTCCACGCCTGCCCGTCCGCGTCGGTGGTGAAGGTCGCGGTCTGGGCGAAGTCAGCGGCGTGACTGTGGTCAGCAGCGGTGTCGTTCACGGATGTCGGCCTGCCCGCTGATCCGAGGAAGCGCCTCAGCACCCCTACGCGATCCCCAGGCGCAGCCGCACCTCCCCTGTCAGCTCTGGTGGTGTCCAGTGGAGCCCCTACCATAGCCACCTCGCCCGTTAGGACCGGATAAGCGGTTTTACGAGAATTTGATCTGGGTCGATACGCCTCGTACTGCTGCGTCGGCGGTTGCTCGGCATCCTGATCCACCGCCCGCCCCCCGTCCCGGCCCGCGTCGTTTGCTCTCCCCTTTAAACGACCGGTCCCATCTGCGGGTTCCCGTGCCCAACGGATACAGTCACGCCCAGGCATTCACGGGGACAGGAGAGGGTCATTACCGGCAACCGGCAGACGAGCTGGGCGTTCGCCGACGCCTATGTCGCCGAGGACGAAGCGCTGCACTGGGCCCGGGACCGGGCCCGTGAGGCAGGGCTGCGCTCGGTGACGCCCGGCACGGGCGCCGCGCTGCGGTTGCTGGCCGCGTCCGTCGACGCGAAAGCCGTCGCGGAGATCGGGACCGGATGCGGTGTCTCCGGGATCCACCTCCTGCACGGTATGCGGCCCGACGGTGTCCTGACGACCGTGGACCCCGAGCCGGAGCACCAGCAGTTCGCCCGGCAGGCCTTCCGCGCCTCCGGCTTCGCCAGCAACCGGGCTCGCTTCATCCCCGGCCGCGCCCTGGACGTGCTGCCCCGCCTCGCGGACGCCGGTTACGACCTGGTGTTCTGCGACGGCGACCGCCTGGAGGTCATGGACTACCTCGCTGAATCGTTGCGTCTGCTGCGCACCGGCGGGCTCGTCGTCTTCGAGGGCGCCTTCGCGAACGGCCGGACGGTGGACTCCGGTCCACAGCCGACGGAGGTGCTGCGCCTGCGGGAGCTGCTGCGCGCGGTGCGCGAGAGCCAGGAACTGTTGCCGTCCCTGCTGCCGGTGGGCGACGGGCTGCTGTGCGCGGTGAAACGCTAGGGCCTGTCTGCACCTCCCGGCCGGCCTGATCCGAACGACAGGCCCTGGCCTGGTCGCGCGTCAGGGGCGGCGGGAGCCGGGACAGGCGAGTGTCGGCGGTGGAAAACAGCCGCCCCGGCACCACATGTGATGCCGGGGCAACTGAAGGGGTATGGTCGCTTCCGCGTCAGCCGACGACCTTCTTGAGGGCGTCGCCGAGCGCGTCGGCCTCGTCAGGGGTCAGCTCGACGACGAGCCGACCGCCGCCTTCGAGCGGAACGCGCATGACGATGCCCCGCCCCTCCTTGGTCACCTCGAGCGGGCCATCACCCGTTCGCGGCTTCATGGCCGCCATGCTCGTTCCCCTTCCTGAAACCCAGCTCATCGTCAAAGCCGACGGCCCTGAAGAAGGGCACACGTGCGGTCCTTGTGGCAGGACACGCGTCACCGGCATCGAACACATTGCTTCCAGGCCATTATCCCGCATCTCAGGACCCGATGACCAACATCAGTCGGCATCGCTTGGGCAACGCACGCGAGCAAAACCACTCAATTCGGCGATGAGGCTGCGATACTCCGCCCCCGCACACACATCCGCCGAACGAATCCGGGCGAGAATTCTTTGACGCAGGTCACACGTCCGGTCCGGTTCGGCGTCGGTGATCTCCGTCATGCTGTCCTGCAGACCCGGGACGTACCGGCCGGTACGTCTCCGATCCGCGACCGGAGGGGATACGCCATGACCGACACCGTGCTCTACGAGGTGAGCGACGGACTCGCGACGATCACGCTGAACCGCCCGGAGGCGATGAACGCGCTGAACGTGGAGACCAAGGTCGCCCTGCGGGAGGCGGTCCGGTCCGCGGCGGACGACGTGGCCGTGCGGGCGGTGCTGCTGACCGCCGCCGGTGACCGGGCGTTCTGCGTCGGGCAGGACCTCAAGGAGCACATCGGGCTGCTGGCCGCGGACCGGGAGGCCGGGTCGAGGCAGACCATGAGCACGGTACGGGAGCACTACAACCCGATCGTGCGGGCGCTGGCCGGGGCGGCGAAGCCGGTCGTCGCCGCGGTGAACGGGGTCGCGGCCGGGGCGGGCTTCGGCTTCGCGCTCGCCGCGGACTACCGGATCGTGGCGGACACGGCCGCGTTCAACACCTCGTTCGCCGGGGTCGCGCTGACCGCCGACTCGGGGATCTCCTGGACGCTGCCGCGGGTGGTCGGCCCGGGGCGGGCCGCTGACCTGCTGCTCTTCCCGCGCAGCATCAGTGCGCAGGAGGCGTACGAGCTCGGTGTCGCCAACCGGCTGGTGCCGGCCGGTGAGCTGCGGGCGGAGGCCGAGAAGGTGGCGCGGGCGCTGGCCGAGGGGCCGACGGTGGCGTACGCGGCGCTGAAGGAGTCGGTGGCGTACGGGCTGACGCACTCCCTGGAGGAGGCCCTGGAGAAGGAGGACGAGCTGCAGGCCCGGGCCGGTTCCTCCGAGGACCACGCGATCGCGGTGCAGGCCTTCGTCAACAAGGAGAAGCCGAAGTATCTGGGCCGGTAGAGCCGGGGGCGGCCCCTACGGGGCGCTTCGCGCCACGCATGCCTCCAGGTGGTCGTCCACCAGACCGCACGCCTGCATCAGTGCGTACGCCGTCGTCGGCCCCACGAAACGCAGGCCACGCTTCTTGAGGGCCTTGGACAGGGCCGTCGACTCGGGGGTGACGGGCGGGACGTTCGAGAGGGTCCGCGGGGCCGGACGGGCGGCCGGGTCCGGGGCGTGGGACCAGATCAGGTCGTCCAGTTCGCCGGGGGACCACTCGGTCAGCGTTCGGGCGTTGGCGAGGGTGGCGTCGATCTTGGCGCGGTTGCGGATGATGCCGGTGTCGGCCAGGAGGCGCTCGCGGTCCTCTTCGGTGAAGGCGGCCACCGAGGCGATCTTGAAGTCGGCGAAGGCGGCCCGGAAGCCGGGGCGGCGGCGCAGGATGGTGATCCAGGACAGGCCGGACTGGAAGGCCTCCAGGCTGAGCCGCTCGAAGAACGCGTCGTCACCGTGGACCGGGCGGCCCCACTCCTCGTCGTGGTACGCCACGTACTCCGGGGCGGACAGGGACCAGGGGCAGCGCAGCGCGCCGTCCGGGCCGGCCAGGGCGGCGCCGTCGCTCACGGCCGGTCCTCCGGCCGGGGAGCGGGCTTGTCCATGGACACGTGATTCTCCCCGGTCGGCTGCGGGCCGCGGCCCGGGGCCGACCGGGCGCCGGCCAGGGCGGACTCCAGGTCGGCGATGCGGGCGTCGCGCTCGGCGAGCTCGGCGCCCAGGCGGCTCAGCGCGTCGTCCACGTCCGCCATGCGGTAGCCGCGGGCGGCGAGCGGGAAACGCAGCCCCTCCACGTCCGCGCGGTCGACCGGGCGGTCCGGGGGCAGCGGGTCGCGCAGCCGCTCCGGGGAGGCCTCCGGCAGCGGGCCGTTGTCGCCGCCGCCCACCACGGCGAGCGTCACCGCGCCGACCACGACGGCGAGCGCGACGACCAGGAACAGGAACATAACCATCGCGGGGCCCCCACGGTCGGATGGATCGGACTCTTCGGAAGTCCGCCGAGTCGGATGTTGTCAGGCTCCGATCGTGCCATGCGAGTCCGGCGGTTAGGGTCGCAGGCGGCGGAAGACGGGATGTACCAGGAAAGGTCACAGGGGATGCTCAGGCTGGGCACGCGGGAATTCGGGACGCACGAGCCGGTGATCATGGCGATCGTGAACCGGACCCCGGACTCCTTCTACGACCGGGGCGCCACCTTCCGCGACGAGCCGGCCCTGGCCCGCGTGGAGCGGGCCGTGGCCGAGGGCGCCGCGATCATCGACATCGGCGGGGTCAAGGCCGGGCCGGGCGAGGAGGTCACGGCCGAGGAGGAGGCCCGGCGGACGGTCGGGTTCGTGGCGGAGGTGCGGCGGCGCTTCCCGGACGTGATCATCAGCGTGGACACCTGGCGGGCCGAGGTCGGCCGGGCCGTGTGCGAGGCCGGGGCCGATCTGCTGAACGACGCGTGGGGCGGTGTCGATCCGGGCCTGGCGGAGGTCGCCGCACGATACCGGGTGGGACTGGTGTGCACACACGCCGGCCGGGCGCAGCCGCGGACACGGCCGCACCGGATCGAGTATGACGACGTCATGGCGGACATCCTCGACGTCACGGTCGGGCTGGCCGAGCGGGCGCTGGCGCTCGGGGTGCCGCGGGAGTCGATCATGATCGACCCGGGCCATGACTTCGGGAAGAACACACGGCACAGCCTGGAGGCGACGCGGCGGCTGGACGAGATGGTCGCCACGGGGTGGCCGGTGCTGGTGTCGCTGTCCAACAAGGACTTCGTCGGGGAGACGCTGGACCGGCCGGTGAAGGAGCGGGTCGTGGGGACGCTGGCGGCCACGGCGGTGTCCGCGTGGCTGGGGGCGCGGGTGTACCGGGTGCACGAGGTCGCCGAGACCCGGCAGGTGCTGGAGATGGTCTCGGCGATCGCGGGGCATCGGAGCCCTGCCGTCGCCCGTCGCGGGCTGGCCTAGTGCCGTGGCAGGCAACGTTTGCCCGTCAAGGAGCGGCGTCCGGTGCGTGCTCTCGGCGTGCCGGGTGCAAGCCCTCGTACTGGGTGTAC
>NZ_JBEOSZ010000007.1:0-50316 GCF_040303285.1 Streptomyces sp. NPDC096046
CCTCGTACTGGGTGTACTTGGGCTTGCGCCCGGTGCGGCGAGAGTGCGTGCCGGGCGTCGCGACGGGGCGAACGTTGCCTGCTGCGGCACTAGGCGGCAGTCGAGTGCGGGAGCGCGGCGGCTCGGAGTAACCAGGCCGTGTGGCCGGTACATGTGCTGGTACGTCTGTGGCCGTCAGGCAGCCAGCGTCTTGAGCCGGGAGGCCGCCTCCTCCAGCACGCCTGTCCGCTTGCAGAACGCGAAGCGGACAAAGGGTGTGCCCTGCTCACGGTGGTCGTAGAAGACCGCGTTGGGGATCGCGACCACCCCGCAGCGCTTCGGCAGCGCACGGCAGAAGGCCAGACCGTCGCTCTCACCGAGGGGCCGGATGTCGGTGGTGATGAAGTACGTGCCGGCCGGGCGGAAGACCTTGAAGCCCGCCTGCTCCAGGCCGCCCGCGAGCAGGTCCCGTTTGGCCAGCATGTCCGCGCGGAAGTCCGCGAAGTACGAGTCGGGTAGGCGCAGGGCCTCGGCCACGGCGTATTGGAAGGGCCCGGAGGCGACATACGTCAGGAACTGCTTGGCCGAGCGGACGGCGGCGACGAGATCGGGGGCGCCGGTAGCCCAGCCGACCTTCCAGCCGGTGAACGAAAAGGTCTTCCCGCTGCTGGAAATAGTGACGGTGCGCTCGCGCATCCCCGGGAAGGTCGCCAGAGGCACGTGCTCGGCGTCGTCGAAGACCAGGTGTTCGTACACCTCGTCGGTCACCACCAGCAGGTCGCGCTCCACGGCCAGCTCGGCGATCGCGGCCAGTTCCTCGCGGGTGAGGACGGTGCCGGTCGGGTTGTGCGGGGTGTTGATCAGCAGCAGCCGGGTGCGGTCGGTGACGGCGTCGCGCAGCTCGTCGAGGTCGAGACGGAACCGGCCCTCCTCCTCGTGCGCCCGCAGGGTGACCGGCACCCGGCGCCCGCCGGCCATGGCGATGCACGCCGCGTAGGAGTCGTAGTACGGCTCGAAGGCGATCACCTCGTCCCCCGGCTCCACCAGGGCCAGCAGGGCGGCGGCGATGGCCTCCGTGGCGCCCGCGGTGACCAGGACCTCCGTGTCGGGGTCGTAGGACAGGCCGTAGCGGCGCCGCTGGTGGGCGGTGATCGCGGTGCGCAGCTCGGGGACGCCGGAGCCCGGCGGGTACTGGTTGCCGCGGCCGTCCCGCAGGGCCCGTACGGCTGCCTCCCGGATCTCCTCGGGGCCGTCGGTGTCGGGGAAGCCCTGCCCGAGGTTGATGGCACCGGTGCTCAGGGCCAGGGCGGACATCTCGGCGAAGATCGTCGTCCCGAACTCGGCGAGCCGGCGGTTCAGGAGGGGGCGCGTGCTGGAGGTCATGCCGGTCATCCTGCGCCGAAGCTCTGGAGTTCCTCAACTCTGCTTTGGGCCGGGAGCGGGGAGGGCATCACCGCTTCACGCAAGAGCGAGGCGCCCACGGGGGGCCGCTTCGGGGGAACGAAAGGAGGGTGACGCCATGATCGTCGGCATCATCCTGGCAGTGGTCGGAGTCGTCCTGGTCGGGGCGCTGGTCTCCAAGGCCCGCAGGGGGTCTTCCGGAGGGACGGCGCGGCGCGGGGCGTGGGCGTCCACCGGTTCGAGCAGCAGCCACAACAGCTGGTGGGCCGGCGGGGGAGACTCCGGCTCCTCCGACGGCGGGCACCACGGGGGGCACTCCTGCGGCGGCGGATCGTCCTGCGGTGGCGGCGGTGGCTGCGGCGGAGGAGGCAACTGACCCACGTCGGCCGTCTCGCGACGGGCACGCCGCATCCATCGAACGCGGGGTCCGCACCCGGGCCCCGCGTTGTCATGCGCGGATCGATGCGGATCGGCCCCCCCGGCCGGGTGATCGCTCGAATGCCTGTCGAGTGACTTTCGGTTGATGTCGGCACAATTCCATGCCTGTAGGACAACTTGTCTGGTCTCTCCACCGGTTCGGGGGTTGCTCCGGCAACTGCGCGCGGCGCGCGGTCGCTTCGAGGGGTGGCCGGAATCCCGGGCTCCCGTCCGTCCCGGCGCCGAGCGTGAACCACGGCGCACCGGCACACGCCTCCCCGGCGCGGGCGCACGCCGTAGTTGAACAGTTGAGCTGTGGAGCCCTCTGAGGGATGGAAAGCCTACGAACTTGGGTAAAAACGCTGTGACGGCGCCACCGTTCATGATTCCCTCTAAGTCACCGACGCAGCCCCTCGGACGTCCTGCGGACACCTTCTCCAACCGGCCGACTGGGCTGACCGGGCCGGCATCCCCCGGTTCTACCGGGGCGCAGCGGACCCATCTCCCTCTCCTTTTGTGTGCTTGCGGAGCCGATCCATGCTCACGACCCTGAACACCTCCTACACCGATACGCGCGCGGCCGATCTCGCCTGGGCCCTAGGGCGCGAGCCGCTTCCCGCGCTGGCCGCGCTCGACCTCGAACTGGGGGACAGCAAACTGCAGTTGCGACTCCTCGGTGCGTCCCACCAGGTCCTGCTGGAGGAGGAGGGGGGCGTCTGCTCGGAGACGGTGGCGTGCATCGCCGGCAGCAGCACTCCGCTGCCGCTCGGCGTCACCAAGCGGGTGGACGACTGGGAGTACGAGTTCGCGGCCCGGGTCGAGGTCCACTCACCCGGCTCCTTCGCGGGGCGCGCCCAGGAGTTGCTGGCCCTCGTCTCCGACCATCCGTACGGCCTCGTCGGCGTCTTCCCCGGCAGTCCGTACGCCTTCACGGCCCTGCTCGCCCGGCACCACGAAGGACAGGTGCAGTGGCGGACCTGGCACGCCTACCCGCAGGACGGGCAGTTGGTGGCGACCCGTACCAAGGTGGGCATGCGGGTTCCCGCGACCGCCTGCGCCGACTGACCCCGGCCGGCCGCTGCCCGGCCGGCCAAACCGCGGACGGCCAACCAGATCTCGTATCGATGTCCGGCGTCTGTAAACCAGCACCACACGTGTGGGTGACGAGCCGCAGTCGAGGCGTGACGTAACGTCGCAGCGTGATCGAGCCGCACGCGCCCGCCCCGCCCCGCTCTCCGGCGCCCCGGAGCGCCCCCGGCGGCCCCGACGGCCCGGCGCGACTGCCCGTCCGGCCCGGCACCGGACGGTTCCTGGTCCTCGCGGGAGTGTTCGTCTGCGCGGCCTGCGGACTCGTGTACGAACTGGAACTCCTCACGCTCGCCTCGTACTTGATGGGCGACTCCGTCACGCAGGCGTCCGTCGTGCTCTCCGTCATGGTCTTCGCGATGGGCATCGGCTCCCTCGCCGCGAAGCGGCTGCGCCGGCTCGCCGCGGCCGGTTTCGGTGCCGTCGAGGCCACCCTCGCGCTCGTCGGCGGGTGCAGTGCGATGGCCCTGTACGCCGTGTTCGCCTGGACCGGTGACTGGGGCGGGATGTGGGCCGGCGGGCCGCGCTGCCTGCTCGTCGCTGCTTCCCTGGCCACCGGGCTGCTCATCGGCGCCGAGGTCCCGCTGTTGATGGAGCTGATCCAGCGGATCCGCCGTCAGGACGCGGGCGGCGCCGTCGCCGACCTCTCCGCCGCCGACTACGTCGGGGCCCTCGTCGGCGGCCTCGCCTTTCCCTTCCTTCTGCTGCCCTTCTTCGGCCAGTTGACCGGCGCGCTGCTCACCGGCGCGGTCAACGCGGTCGTCGGCGGTGCGCTGGTCCTCGGCCTGTTCCAACGGGACCTGACCCGGCGCGCCCGGTGGCTGCTGCTCCTCGGCAACGCCCTCGTCCTCGCGATCCTCGCCTCGGCGGCCGTCCTCGCCGACGACTTCGAACGGGCGGCGCGGCAGGCTCTGTACGGCGGGGACGTCCGCGTGGCGCTCCAGAGCGGGGTGCAGGAGGTCGTCCTCACCGGCGGCACGCACGGCAGGCCCCTCGACCTGTACCTCGACGGCCGGTTGCGGGTCAGCGCAGGCGATGAACGGCGCTACCACGAGGCTCTCGTCCACCCCGCGATGAGCGGGCCGCACGCGCGCGTGCTGATCCTCGGCGGCGGCGACGGCCTGGCCGCGCGCGAGGTGCTGCGCCACTCCGGAGTGGAATCGGTCGACGTCGTCGAACTGGACGCGGAGGTGGTCCGGCTGGCCCGCACCGACCCGGGCCTGTCCGCACTCAACCAGCACGCGTTCGGCGACCCGCGGGTGCGGGTGACGACCGAGGACGCCTTCGGCTGGCTGCGCGGAGCGGACCCGGCGACGTACGACGTGGTCGTCTCGGATCTGCCGGACCCGGGCATCACGGCGAGCACGAAGCTGTACTCGCAGGAGTTCTACGGCCTCGCCCGGCGCGTGCTGGCCCCCGGCGGGCGGCTGGTGGTGCACGCCGGGCCGGTCACGGCCGGCCCCCGGGTGTACTGGACGGTCGAGGCGACGCTGCGCGCGGCCGGTTTCGAGACCGCCCCCTACGCCGCCGGTGGTCGTGGCGTGGGTGTCGGTGTTGGCCTGGATGGCGTCGGTGGTCGTGGCGTGGGTGTCGGTGTTGGCCTCGATGGCACCGCCGGCCGCCACACCGGTTTCGCCACCGGCCCCGACCGCAGCCCCGCCGACCGCTCCCGGGCGCCCCGGGACTGGGGTTTCGTCCTGGCCGCCCGCACGGATCCGCGACCGCGGCTCGACCCGGACGGTCCGCGGCCGAGCGTCCTCACGGAGGAGCTGCTGGCGGCGGGGGAGCGGGCGGCGCGGGCCACGCGGATCGAGGGGTTGCCGCCGTCGACGCTGGTGCATCCGCGGTACTGAGGGAGCCGCGCCCACAAGGGGCCGGGAGGATACGCCTGGCGGGGGTGGATCGGGGGCGATTCCCTCAGGCGGGGGTGCGTTTCGGGCTTCGCTGGGTAGAGTCCGTCGACATGGAGCACGAGGTGTTCGTTCCGGTTCCGGCGGAGCGGCTCAGGGAGGTGCTGGACGACCCCGCGCGGGTCGCCCGGGCTGTTCCCGGGCTCCAGCAGGACGCCGGCGCCGAGCCCGTCGCCGGGCGGCTGAAGATCCGGGTCGGCAGCCACTCCGTCACCTACCGGGGTGCCGTCCGGGTGCTCCGGCACGACGACGACGCGTACGCGGTCGAGGGTGAGGTGCAGGAGGCGCGCGGCAGCGGCTCGGTCCGGTTCGCCCTGCGGATCGCCCTGCGCGAGACGGCGGACGGCTGCACCCTCGCGTACGACGGCACCGCCTCCGCGGACGGCCGGATCACGGACCTCCCCCCGGATGCGGTGCAAGGGGCCGTCACCCGGCTGCTGAACCGTTTCGCGGAGCAACTGGCCGCCACGGCCGTGAACGGGGACGACGAGGCGCCGCAGCCCCCGGCCGGGGCCGACGCGGGGGAAGGGGCGCAGGCCCCTGCCGATGCCGGTCTCACCGAGGAGGCCCCGGCCCCCGAGCGCCCCTCCGTCTTCGGCGCCGATGTCCCGCCCTCCCCGCTCGGACCCGCGGGCGAGAGCAAGCAGGGCAACGGGGACGGCGAGGACGGCGAGGACGGCGAGGAGGACATCGCCGAGGCGGCGCACGCGCGGCGGACCATGATCGGGCGCAGTGCCGAGGAGGTGGACCACGCGCCGCCGCGCGGCCGGTACGCCCCCGTGCCGGCGCCGCAGACCGTGACGCCCGCGGCCCCCCTGCGCTGGGCGGCCCCGGCGGCGGCGCTGGCGCTGGCGTCGGCCGTCGTGGCGGTCCGGGCCCTGCGCAGACGCCGCTGAGTCGTTCGGCAGCAGGAGGGCCCGCGGGCCCGGCGGGACCTGGCCGAAGCACCCCGTCACGCGTGAGGCCCTCTTGATCACCGCAGTAGGGTCGTCCCGTGAGCGACGAAGACATCACGCTGACCGCGGGTGACGCGGAGGTGACCGTGCAGCCGGGCAACGGCGGCCGGGTGGGAGGGCTGCGGATCGGCGGCGTCGAACTGCTTCGCCAGGGTGAGCGGTTCGGGTGCTTCCCGATGGTGCCGTGGTGCGGACGGATCCGGGACGGACGGTTCCTGGACGGCGCCGAAGTGCGCCAGATGCCCCTCAACGCTCCGCCCCACGCCATCCACGGCACCGTCCGCGACGGCGCCTGGCGCACCGCCCGCACCAGCGCCGGCGAGGCCGTTCTCACCTGCGAGCTCGCCGACCCCTGGCCCCATCCGGGCCTCGTCACCCAGATCGTCTCCCTCACCGAGGACGCGCTGACGCTGACCATGTCCGTCGAGACGTACCAGTCGTCCTTCCCGGCGCAGATCGGCTGGCACCCCTGGTTCAACCGGAACCTCGGCGGCGAGGACGTGATCCTCGACTTCGACCCCGCCTGGCAGGAGGAGCGCGGCGCCGACCACCTGCCCACCGGCAACCGCATCGCCCCCGAGCCCGGTCCCTGGGACGACTGTTTCGGGATGCCCGGCGGCGTCGAGGCGACCCTGACCTGGCCGGGCCGGTTGGAGCTGAAGGTGACCAGCCGCCAGGAGTGGGTCGTCGTCTACGACGAGCAGGAGGCGGCCGTGTGCGTGGAGCCGCAGACCGGCCCGCCCAATGGCCTCAACACGTCACCCCACCTGGTCACACCCCTGGAGCCGCTGGAGGCCGCCACGACCTGGAGCTGGCGCCGCCTCTAAGCTGGGCGCCATGACGGACACGCGTGGCGCGCTGCTGCAGCAGATCAAGGACAAGGCCGTGGTGCACGGCAAGGTGACCCTGTCGTCGGGCCTCGAAGCCGACTACTACGTCGACCTGCGCCGCATCACCCTCGACGGCGAGGCCGCCCCGCTCGTCGGGCAGGTGCTGCTGGACCTGACCGAAGAGCTGGAGTTCGACGCCGTCGGCGGCCTCACCATGGGCGCCGACCCGGTCGCCGCCGCCATGCTGCACGCGGCCGCCGCGCGCGGGAAGCGCCTGGACGCCTTCGTCGTGCGCAAGGCCGCCAAGGCGCACGGCCTGCAGCGGCGCGTCGAGGGCCCGGACATCGCGGGCCGCCGCGTGCTGGTCGTCGAGGACACCTCCACCACGGGCGGCTCCCCGCTCACCGCCGTCGAGGCCGTGCGCGAGGCCGGGGCCGAGGTCGTCGCCGTCGCGACCATCGTCGACCGGGCGACCGGTGCCGCCGAGAAGATCCAGGAGGGGGCCGGGGTGCCGTATCTCTTCGCCTTCTCGAAGGACGAGCTGGGCCTCGACTGACCAGGGACTGACCAGGGCGTGGACGGTGGCCTGGACCTTCCGGCCAAGTCTGGAAAGATGGGGCCGACGATGACGTCGCACCCCAAGGTCTAGGTCAGGGCCGTTAGACACAGCAGTACGTCAACCCGCAGATACAAGGAGCGGACGCATGCCCATCGCAACTCCCGAGGTCTACAACGAGATGCTGGACCGGGCGAAGGCAGGAAAGTTCGCCTACCCGGCCATCAACGTGACCTCCACCCAGACCCTGCACGCGGCCCTGCGCGGATTCGCTGAGGCGGAGAGCGACGGCATCGTCCAGATCTCCACGGGTGGCGCCGAGTTCCTGGGCGGTCAGTACAGCAAGGACATGGTGACCGGCGCGGTCGCCCTGGCCGAGTTCGCGCACATCGTCGCCGAGAAGTACCCGGTGAACATCGCGCTGCACACCGACCACTGCCCCAAGGACAAGCTCGACGGGTACGTACGTCCGCTGCTGGCGCTGTCCCAGAAGCGCGTCGAGGCCGGTCTGAACCCGCTGTTCCAGTCGCACATGTGGGACGGCTCGGCCGAGACCCTCGCCGACAACCTCTCCATCGCGCAGGAGCTGCTGGAGCAGGCCCGCGCCGCGAAGATCATCCTCGAGGTGGAGATCACCCCGACCGGTGGCGAGGAGGACGGCGTCTCCCACGAGATCAACGACTCCCTCTACACGACGGTCGACGACGCGATCCGGACGGCCGAGGCCCTGGGCCTGGGCGAGAAGGGCCGCTACCTGCTCGCCGCGTCCTTCGGCAACGTGCACGGCGTGTACAAGCCGGGCAACGTCGTCCTGCGTCCCGAGCTGCTGAAGGAGCTGAACGAGGGCGTCGCCGCCAAGTTCGGCAAGGGCTCCCCGTTCGACTTCGTCTTCCACGGCGGCTCCGGCTCCTCCGAGGAGGAGATCCGCACCGCGCTGGAGAACGGCGTCGTCAAGATGAACATCGACACCGACACCCAGTACGCGTTCACACGCCCGGTCGCGGACCACATGTTCCGCAACTACGACGGTGTCCTGAAGGTCGACGGCGAGGTCGGCAACAAGAAGACCTACGACCCGCGCACCTGGGGCAAGCTGGCCGAGGCCTCCATGTCGGCGCGCGTCGCCCAGGCCTGCGGCCACCTGCGCTCGACCGGCACGAAGATCAAGTAAGCCTGCATCGGTCTGCGTCCGCCTGCATCGGTTCGCGCCGGTCAGTACCGGTCCACGCCGGTTCGCCCGCGTCGAGCCCGGCACCTGCTCAGGTGCCGGGCTCTTCCCTGTGCTCCCTGCATGCCCGATGTCACGCGCCTCGGCCTCGATAGCCGTCCGGTCCGGTCGCGCCGCGGCCGGCGGTCCGGTCGTCGCGGCCGAGGGCATATTCCGCCGCCCGCTGCGCCGCAGTGGGCGGCATGGCGCAGACTTGACCCCATGTCCATTCACGAGAACCTTCTCGGGGGCCCGCCCCCGACCCATCTCCCCGACGACCCCGGGCCGCGGGAAATGCTCGCGTCGGGTGCCGCGTCCGCCGAGGTCGCCGGTGCGCACCCCACCTCCTCACTCGCCTGGGCGCAGCTCGCCGACGAGGCGTTCGAGCGGGGCGCCGCCGTGGAGTCCTACGCGTACGCCCGCACGGGCTACCACCGCGGTCTGGACGCGCTGCGCCGCAACGGCTGGAAGGGCCACGGCCCCGTGCCGTGGGAGCACGAGCCGAACCGCGGCTTCCTGCGCGCCCTGCACGCCCTCGCCCGCGCCGCGCAGGCGATCGGCGAGCAGGAGGAGTACGAGCGCTGCTCCCAGTTCCTGAAGGACTCCTCGCCGACGGCGGCGCAGGTCCTGGGCTGAGAACACGGTCCGTGCACGCGAGGCCCGTCCGCGAAAGGCGGGCCTTGCGGTCTCGGGGGACCATTGCGGAAGATGCCCCTGGGGACCGGGGCCCCCGTGTCGGATTCGGCAGGGGCGGACCGCTACCCGGAGTTATACGCAGGAGACAGCGATGTCCCACGAGGCTCACGAGCCCGAGACCCCGCATCTCGACTTCCACGGCACGACGCCGTACGAGGACTACGTCAAGGCGGACGTGCTCACCCACCTCCAGCACACCCTCTCCGACGACCCCGGAGAGATGGTCTTCCTGGTGACGACCCAGGTGATGGAGCTGTGGTTCACGGTCATCGTCCACGAGTGGGAGACGGCGGCACAGGCGCTGAGGCGCGACGACGTCCCCACCGCGACCGCCGCGCTGAAGAGGTCCGTACGGGAGCTGGAGGCGCTCAACGCCTCCTGGAAGCCGCTCGCCCAGCTCACGCCGGCCCAGTTCAACTCGTACCGCAGCGCCCTCGGCGAGGGCTCCGGCTTCCAGTCGGCGATGTACCGGCGGATGGAGTTCCTGCTCGGTGACAAGTCCGCGTCGATGCTCGTCCCGCACCGGGGCGCCCCACGCGTGCACGCCGAGCTGGAGAAGGCGCTGCACGAGCCGAGCCTGTACGACGAGGTCGTGCGGTTGCTCGCGCGACGCGGGTACGACATCCCGCAGGCCGTGCTGGAGCATGATGTCTCGAAGCGCTACGAGCCGTCGCCGCAGGTGGAGGCGGCCTGGACGGCCGTCTACTCGGGCGACGAGAGCGACGAGGTCGCCCGGCTGGGCGAGGCGCTGAGCGATGTGGCGGAGCTGGTGTGGCGCTGGCGCAACGACCACTTGGTCGCCACCCGCCGTGCCATGGGCGCCAAGACCGGCACCGGCGGTTCCGCAGGGGTGGCGTGGCTGGAGAAGCGCGCTCAGAAGAACGTCTTCCCCGAGCTGTGGACGGCGCGGTCCTATGTCTGAGCTGAGCGTGCGCGCGGAGAAGCTGGACGCCGTCGACGAACTTGCCGCCAAGCGCGCCGAGTTCGTCCTCGACGAGACGGTCTACCTCGACGGCAACTCGCTCGGCGCGCTGCCGGCGGTCGTCCCCGGGCGGGTGGAGGACATCGTCCGCCGCCAGTGGGGCGAGCTGCGCATCCGCTCCTGGGAGGAGAGCGGCTGGTGGACGGCGCCCGAGCGGATCGGCGACCGGATCGCCCCGCTGGTCGGGGCGGCGCCCGGGCAGATCGTGGTGGGCGACTCGACAAGCGTCAACGTTTTCAAGGCGGTTGTCGGGGCTGTGCGGCTCGCGCGGCTTCGTGATCCCGAGCGGGACGAGATCGTCGTCGACGCCACGACCTTCCCGACCGACGGGTACATCGCCGAGTCCGCCGCCCGGATGACCGGCTGCGCGCTGCGGCCCGTGGCACCGGCGGACGTGCCGGGCGCGCTCGGCGACCGTACCGCCGCCGTCCTCCTCAACCACGTCGACTACCGCACCGGCCGGCTGCACGACCTGCCGACGCTGACGGCCGCCGTGCACGGGGCGGGCGCCTACGTCGTCTGGGACCTGTGCCACAGCGCGGGCGCGCTCCCGGTGGGGCTGGACGAGCACGGCGTGGATCTCGCGGTCGGCTGCACGTACAAGTACCTGAACGGCGGGCCGGGTTCACCGGCGTACCTGTACGTGCGCCGTGAGCTGCAGGACCGCTTCGACTCGCCCCTGCCCGGCTGGAACTCCCACGCCGAGCCGTTCGGAATGCGCAGCGGGTACGAACCGGCCCCCGGCGCCCCGCGCGGCCGGGTCGGCACGCCGGACATCCTCTCCATGCTCGCCCTGGAGGCGGCCCTGGAGGTGTGGGACGGGGTGCGGGTCGAGGCGGTGCGGCTCAAGTCGCTCGCGCTGACGGACTTCTTCCTGGACTGCGTGGCCGAGTACGTGCCCGAGGGCCGGGTCGAGTGCCTGACGCCGGTGCCGCACGCGGAGCGGGGCAGCCAGATCGCCCTGCGCTGTGACGGGGCCGGTGCCGTGATGAAGCGGCTCATAGAGCGGGGTGTGGTCGGCGACTACCGGGCGCCGGACGTGCTGCGCTTCGGCTTCACGCCGCTGTACGTGGGCTTCGCCGACGTGGAGCGGGCGGCGCGGGTGCTGGCGGAGACGCTGGCGTGAGTGACACGTGACGTACGGCGAACGGCTCCTGTGGCCGCAGGGGCCGTTCATTCCGGAGTCCTTGTCCGCCCTCCCGGCGCCCTCCCGGCGCCCTCCCGGCGCTCTCCCGGCGCCCTCTCCCGGCGCTCTCCCGGCGCCCTCTCCCGGCGCTCTCCCGGCGCCCTCTCCCGGCGCCCTGGGCGGGCGCCTCGGACGCGGCGGGAGATGACACCGGCCGGCTGCCGCACGCGGCCGCGCCGGGAGCCTCCCTCCCGGTGCCGGTGCCGGTGCCGGTGCCGGTCCGGCGGCCAACGGCACGCGGGAACGCGCCCGCGCGGTCCGGCGGTCGCGTTCCCACGCCGGCGTGAGGACGTCCCGGTCACGCCCTGGACGGAACCTCTGCCTTCTCGTCCGGCTCCGCCTCGCCCGCCTCGGATGGGGCGAGCGCCTTGTTGCGGCGTAGGGAGGCGAGGAAGGACGCGGCGATCAGGACCACGCCGATCAGGCCGGTGATGATCTCGCTGATCTGGTGCTGGATGGTGATCAGCAGGATCGTGGCGAGGGCACCGATGGCGTAGTGGGCGCCGTGCTCCAGGTAGACGTAGTCGTCGAGGGTGCCCTGGCGGACCAGGTAGACGGTGAGGGAGCGGACGTACATGGCGCCGATGCCGAGGCCGAGCGCCATCCAGAAGATGTGGTTGGTGATGGCGAAGGCGCCGATCACGCCGTCGAAGGAGAAGGACGCGTCGAGGACTTCGAGGTAGAGGAAGAGGAAGAACGCGGCCTTGCCTGCGAGGGCGACCGCTGAGACCGGCTTGCCCTCGGCCCTGGCCTTCTCCTCCGCCTCGTGCTGCTCCTCCGCCTCGTCTTCGAGCTTGTCCTCGAAGTAGCCGGAGAGGCCGCCGACCACGAGGTAGGTGATGAGACCGGCGACGCCGGAGAGCAGCACGGTGGCGGTCTTGTCCGCGTGGCCCGTGCTGACGTGGGCGTGGGTGGCGAAGGTCATCGCCGTGGCGAGCAGGACGACGAGCGCGACACAGACCGACAGCATGTCGATCTTGCCGAGCCTGGCCAGCGGGCGCTCCAGCCAGGCGAGCCACTTGATGTCGCGGTCCTCGAAGATGAAGTCCAGGAAGATCATCAGCAGGAACATACCGCCGAAGGCCGCGATCGCCGGGTGGGCGTCGGTGACCAGGTCCTCGTAGCGCCCGGGTTCGTCGAGGGCGAGCTGGACCGCCTCGACGGGGCCGACCTCGGCGCTGACGGCGACGATCAGGACCGGGAAGACCAGCCGCATGCCGAACACGGCGATCAGGATGCCGACGGTGAGGAAGAACCTCTGCCAGAAGGCGTTCATCTTCTTCAGGATCCCGGCGTTGACGACCGCGTTGTCGAAGGACAGCGAGATCTCCAGGATGGACAGGATCAGGACGATCCCGAAGGCCTCCCAGCCCCACTGCCACCCGGCGAAGGCGAGGCCGGCCGCCGTGACGGCGAACGACCAGCCGAAGGTACGCAGCACCACCGCTAGCCCTCCGCCTTCACGGCCAGGACCGGGCAGCCCACGCCCAGCAGGATCTGCTGGGCCTGCGAGCCCATGATCAATTTGCCGACCGCGCTGCGGCGCCGCAGCCCGATCACGACCAGGGACGCGTCCGTCTGCTCCGCCAGGTCGATGATCTCCTCGGCGGCGTCACGGGCCCCGAGGACCTGGCGGATGTCGAAGTCGACGTCCAGGGCCGCGAGATCCTCGCGTACGTGGGTCAGGTCGGGCTCCTGGGCGAAGCGCGGGTCCACATACGCGTCACCCCGGGTGGTGTTCACCACCAGCAGCTTCTCGTCGCGCCGACGGGCCTCGCCGATCGCCGCGCGCAGCGCCGCCTGGCCCTCGGGCGAGGGGACGTAGCCGACCAGGATGGTCATCTCGATCTCCAGATGTCTCAGGCGGCGCTTCGCGCGCGCAGGGGACGGACGACGAAGCGGCCTATCAGCGGCCACATCAGGACCAGCACGATCGCCGCGTAGACGGTGTACGACACCGGGCCGCCCAGCAGGCCCGACAGCTCACCGCCGGAGAGCTGGAGGGAGCGCCGGCCCTGCAGCTCCGCGCGGGGGCCCAGGATCACGCCGACGATCAGCGGCAGGACCGGCAGCCCGAAGCGGCGCATGCAGAAGCCGAGAAGGCCCAGGGTGAGGAGGAGGAACAGGTCCAGGGGCTGGGCGTTGACGGCGTAGGCGCCCATCGAGGCGAAGAACAGGATGCCCGCGTAGAGGTACGGGCGCGGGATCTGCAGCAGCTTCGCCCAGGCCGGTGCCAGCGGGAGGTTCAGCAGCAGGAGCAGCAGGTTGCCGATGAACAGGCTCGCGATCAGCACCCACACCAGGCTCGCCTCCCGTTCGAAGAGGAGGGGGCCGGGCTGGATGCCGTACGACTGGAAGGCCGCCAGCATGACCGCCGCCGTGGCGTTCGTGGGCAGGCCGATCGCCAGCATCGGGACCAGGGTGCCCGCCGCCGACGCGTTGTTCGCCGCCTCCGGACCCGCCACGCCCTCGATGGCGCCCTTGCCGAACTCCTCGGGGTGCTTGGTCAGCCGCTTCTCCGTGGCGTACGACAGGAAGGTCGGGATCTCGGCGCCACCGGCCGGCAGCGCGCCGAACGGGAAACCGAACGCCGTGCCGCGCAGCCAGGGCTTCCAGGAGCGCCGCCAGTCCTTCTTGCCCATCCACGGGCGCCCGACCGGGATCACCTCGGTCGGCTTGCGCCGCAGATGCGCGGCCACCCACAGCGCCTCGCCGACGGCGAAGATGCCGACCGCCACCACGACGACGTCGATGCCGTCGGCCAGCTGCGGGACCCCCAGGGTCAGGCGCTGCTGGCCGGACACCGAGTCGATGCCGACCAGGCCGATCGTCAGGCCCAGCGCCAGGGAGACGAAGCCTCTGACGCGGGAGGACCCCAGTACGGACGTCACCGCTATGAACGCCAGCAGCATCAGCGCGAAGTAGTCGGGCGCGCCCAGGCTGACCGCGAAGTCCACCACGAACGGGGTGACCAGGACCAGCAGCAGGGTGCCGATCGTGCCGGCCACGAACGAACCGATCGCCGCCGTGGCGAGGGCCTGGGCCGCCCGGCCCGCCTTCGCCATCCTGTTGCCCTCGATCGCGGTGACCACGGACGAGGACTCACCGGGGGTGTTCAGCAGGATCGACGTCGTCGAGCCGCCGTACATGCCGCCGTAGAAGATGCCGGCGAACATGATGAACGCCTGCACCGGCTCCATGCCGTACGTCACCGGCAGCAGCAGGGCCACCGTCATCGCCGGGCCGATGCCCGGCAGGACGCCCACCGCGGTGCCGATGACGACGCCGGTCAGGGCGAGCAGCAGGTTCATCGGGGCCATGACGTCCGCGAAGCCCTGCATGAGGTTGTTCAGATTGTCCATCGCCCAGGCCTCACAGGATTCCTTGCAGGACACCGGCGGGGAGGTTCACGCCGAGGCCGATCGCGAACGCGTAGAACGTCGTCAGGGACAGCGTCACCGCGATCGCGAGGTTGCGGATGTAGTGCCGGTTGCCGAGGGCGAAGGCCGTGCCCCAGAACAGCAGGGCGCCGCTGATCACCCAGCCGAGCCGCTCGATGAGCAGCGCGTTCGCCAGGAACACGCCGATCAGCAGCAGCACGGTGCGCCAGTCGCTCCCCTGGGACAGGTCGACGTCCTCGCCGGCCTCCGGCTCACCGCGGCCGCCGCGGGCCACGTCGACGGCGTACAGCACCGCGAGCAGGATGAGCAGGCCGCCAAGAATCAGGGGCACCGCGCGCGGCCCGACCGGGTCGATGCCGCTGGTGACGTGCGGGATGCCGAGGGCGTCCACGATCACGGCGGCGCCCAGCAGGGCGAGGAACGCGCACACGCCGTACTGTGCGCGGTCCCCGCCCTCCCGGGACGGACGGGAGTCCTCCACGGTCCGTTCCTCTGCCTGGGAACTCATGCCAGCCCGAGCTCTGCCAGCAGGTCGGCGACCGCCTTGTCCTGCTCGGTCAGGTAGTCGCCGAACTCGTCACCGGTCTGGAACGCGTCGACCCAGCCGTTCTTCTTCAGCTGCGTCTTCCACTCGTCGGAGTCGTGCATCGTGGTCAGCGCGTCGACCCAGGTCTGCTTCTGCTCGTCGGTGATGCCCGGAGGGGCGACGATTCCACGCCAGTTGGTGAAGACCAGGTCGATGCCGGAGTCCTTGAGGGTGGGCGCGTCCTTCAGCGCGTCGACCGGCTTCTCGCTGCTGACCGCGAGCACCCGCACCTGGCCCGCCTCGACCTGGTCGAGGAACTCGCCGAAGCCGCTCGCCCCGAAGGCGATCTTGTTGCCGAGAAGGGCCGGAAGCAGCTCGCCGCCACCGTCGTACGAGACGTAGTTGACGTCGGCCGGCTTGATGCCGACCGCCTTGGCCAGCTGCATCGGGAGCAGGTGGTCGGGGCCGCCCGGCGAGGACCCGCCGCCCACCGCGAGCTTCTTGGGGTTCTTCTTCCAGGCGGTGACGAGGTCGTCGATCGTCTTGTACGGGGAGTCCTTCGGCACGACGATCGCGCCGGCCTCCTCGATCAGCCTGGCGAGCGGTGTGGTGTCGGTGAGCGTCACCTTGGACTTCTGGGTGTACGAGGCTCCGACGACACCGAGGCCCATCTGCATGGCCATCTTGCCGTTGCCCTTGTCGTTCACCAGGCGCTGCAGGCCGACCGTGCCGCTGGCGCCGGGCAGGTTGAACACCTGGACACCGGAGGCGGCCTTGGTGTCCTGCATCACCTGGGAGACGGTGCGGGCGGTGAGGTCGTACCCGCTGCCCGGGGTGTTGGGGACCATGAAGCGGAGGCCGGTCACGGGCTTCGAGCCCCCGCCGCCGCTCCCGGACTCCTCCTTGTCGGCGGTGGCGCCACAGGCGCTGACCGCGATCATGGATGCGGCGGCAAGAGCTCCGACAAGTGCGGCTCGTCGCGTTCTCATGGCTCATCTCTTTCGCTTGGGCCGATCCGGAGCCATGAGTGTGCGATTCCTGAGATATCCTGTCTCGGTTGTGTGACCATTGAAGGTTGAGTTCATTGTGGTCACGACGTCACGGTGTCATGACGTCACGCGGCTGTCGTTCATGCCGCCCTCCGTCGAGAGTCACCCAGCGTGACATCCCCGTGTCCGCGCATGTCGCGCGCCCTGGTACCGTCCCGGCCAATGGCCGCCCCCACCTGGTCCGCCACAGACGTTTGAGCGCTGAGAGGTTGGAGCATGACGGACGACGTCGCAGCAGCACGGGCCGCCGCCGAGGAGAAGTCGGTGTTCTCCCACGCGCCCGTCGCCCCCGACGCCACCGCCGCCTACGGCGACCACCCCGACCAGGTGATCGACTTCTACGCCCCGCGCGGGCGGGGCGGTCCCGGCGGGCCCGCCCCGGTCGTCCTCGTGCTGCACGGCGGTGCCTGGCGGGCACCGTACGACCGGCGTCACATCAGCCCGTTCGCGGACTTCCTCGCCCGTCGCGGGTTCGCCGTGGCCAATGCCGAGTACCGGCGCGGTGGTGGCGACGACTCCGTCGCCGGCCGCTGGCCCGACACCTTCGACGACGTCGCGGCCGCGCTGGACGCCCTCCCGGGCCTGGTACGGGAGTTGCTGCCGGGGGCCGACCCGCGCCGTACGGTCCTCACCGGTCACTCCGCGGGCGGGCATCTCGCGCTGTGGGGTGCCGCCCGGCACGTCCTGCCCGGCGGCTCGCCCTGGCGCGACGACAACGCGGCGGCCCTGCGCGGGGTGGTCGCCCTCGCCCCGATCGCGGACCTCGCGATCGCCGACAAGCTGGACGTGTGCGGGGATGCCGTACGGCAACTCCTGGGAGGGGACGAGCACTTCGCCGAGCGGCAGCCGTACGCGGACCCGGCGCTGCTGCTGCCCACGGGTATCGCCACCACCCTCGTGCAGGGCCGCGCGGACCTCGACGTGCCGCAGGCGGTCGCCGAGTCCTACGCGGAGGCGGCGGCGAAGGCCGGGGAGATGGTGGGGGTGACACTGCTGGAGGACGTGGGGCACTTCCCGCTCATCGACCCGTCGGCGGACGCGTGCGCGGTGGTGGTGGAGGAGATCGCCCAACTGGCCTGGTGAGGGGTCGTGTTGGTGATGGCGGTGGCGTTCGCGGGGGTACCTGTTGGGTGTTCGCGGGACGTACCCGCTGGGTGTTCGCGGGACGTACCCGTGAGGCGGTTGCCAGTCCTGCCCGTAGGGAGGCCCTGGTCGTACCCGTAGTACCTGAGAGCTAGGCCGCAGGTGAGTCCTGCGGCGGGACGCGGACGAGGTGTCCCGCTCCGTAACTTCCCTTCCACGCAGACCCGATGGCCGGGTGCGCTGGAGGAGGACGACCATGGGGTCCGCACCGCAGTACCGCCGTGGCGGCGGCAGGCGCCGCGCCGGCCGATGGCGCCGAGCCGCGCTCGCCGCCCTCATCACCGGTGCGGTGGTCGTCCCCCTGTCCGGCGCCGTACGACCGCAGACCCCCGCACCGGCCCCCGCCCACCTCGCCCCCCTCAGGGCGTCGACGCTCGACGAAGCGTACGCGGCCAACCGGGCCAACGCCGCCGAGGCGGCCCGTACGGCCGCTGTCCACCACGACCGCGCCCGTGCCGCGACGGACCGTCGTCTGGCCGCCCCGGCCCGACACCTCCTGCGGTTCGACGGACGCGGCTCCGGCCGGGTGACGGAGGTCCTCGGCGACCTCGCCCGGGCCGACCGCGTCGCCGTGCTGGTCCCCGGCTCCGACACGAGCCTCGACACCTACGGCCGGTTCCACACGGCGGCCGCCGCCCTGCACCGGCAGCTCACCCGGCAGGCCCCGGCGGGCACCCACACCGCGGTCGTGGCCTGGCTGGGCTACGAGACACCGGGCACGGTCAGCACGACGGTCACGACGACCGGCAGGGCGGAGCAGGCGGCCCCGCACCTGCGCGCGCTCGTCGCCGACCTGCGTGCCATAGCGGGCGCGGGACCGCGCATCTCGCTGCTGTGCCACTCGTACGGCTCGGTGGTCTGCGGCCGTGCCGCCGCCGGGCTCGCCGTCGACGACATCGCGCTCGTCGGCAGCCCCGGCACCGGCGCGGACACCGCCGCCGGCCTGCACACCCGCGCCCGTCTCTGGGCGGCCCGGGGCGGCGGCGACTGGGTGGAGAACGTCCCGCACGTCGACCTGGACCTGTTCGGCACCACCGTCGGCTTCGGCACCGACCCCGTCTCTCCGGCTTTCGGCGCCCGGGTCTTCGCGGCAGGCGACGGCGGCCACAGCGACTACTTCAGGCCCGGCTCGGCCTCCCTGACCAACCTGGCCCGGATCGTCCTGGGCGACACCGAGGCGGTGACTCATGACTGACATCGGCGTACGCGGCGGTGAGGTGAGCGGCGGTGAGGCGAACGGCAAGGAGCTGAGTGGCGGAGAGCTGAGCGGCAGTGGCCGGCGAGACGGTGGCCCGCGTGGCGCCGGCCCCCGCGGCGCCGGCCCTCGTGTTGCCGGCCTCCGCGGCATCAGCCTGCGCGGGCTCCGCGCAGGCCTGCGCCATGGTGCCGATCGCATAGGCTCTGCCACCCCGCCCGGCCGCGACCGGGCCGTGGACGCTCTGCGTGCCGCCGCCGTCCTCGGCGTCGTTCTCGGGCACTGGCTGGTCACGGCACTCGTCGCCGACGGCGGCACGCTGCGCACGGCCAGCCCTCTCCAGCACATGCCCTGGCTGACGCCCGTCTCGTGGCTGTTCCAGACGCTCGCGGTGTTCTTCCTGGTCGGCGGCCATGTGGCGACGCGCAGCCATGCCTCGGCCCGGGCCCGGGGCATCCCGTACCACCGTTGGCTGGCGGCCCGGCTGTCCCGGCTGTTCCTGCCGGTCGCCGCCGTCCTCGGCCTGTGGACGGTCGCCGCGCTCGCGCTGCTGCTGTCGGGTACGGATGTCATGACGGTGCGGGCGCTCGTGAAACTGGCCCTGTCCCCGCTGTGGTTCCTCGTGGTGTTCGCGGGCCTCACGGCGGCGGCCCCGCTGCTGTCCCGGCTCAACCCGCTCTGGCCGCTGGCCGTCGTCCTGCACGTGGACCTGCTGCGCTTCGGGCTCGATGGCCCCTCCTGGTTGGGCTGGGTGAACGTGGCGGCGGGCTGGACGGTGCCCTACACCCTGGGCGCGGCCTGGTCCCGGGGCGAGCTGGAGCGCCGCCGCGCGGGCTGGGTCCTGCTCGCCGGTGGTGCGGCGGCGACCGCGGGGCTCGTGGCGTGGGCGGGCTACCCGGCGTCGATGGTAGGCGTCCCAGGCGAGGGGATGTCCAACTTGGACCCGCCGACGCTGGCCGTCGTCACGTTCGGGCTGGCCCAGTGCGGTCTCGCCCTGCTGCTGCGCGAGCGGCTGCGGCACGCGATGCGCCGGCCCGTGGGGCGGGCGGCGGTGGCCCTCGTCAACCTCTCCGCGATGACCGTCTTCCTGTGGCATCAGACGGCCCTGATGGCCACGACGGCCACCGGCCTCCTCGCGGGCCGGCTCCCCGGTCTGCACACGGTGCCCGACGGTCTCGGCTGGGTCGGTGCCCGGCTCCTGTGGCTGCCCGTGTTCGCGCTCGCCCTCGCCGTCTGCTGGGCCGCCTTTCGTTTCTTCGAGCGGGGCGGCGGCCGGGACCCCGAGTCCAACCGCAGGTCGCGGGTGGTACGGGCGCACCGTCCGTCCGACCGGGACGCAGCGGCGAGGGCGCGGCATGTCTAGGCTGGGCCGCGTGACGGACACGGGGGTGGGCCGCGCGCTGCGAGCGCGGGTCAGGGGCTGGCTGCGGGTGCTGCGCCAGGACCTGTGGACGGCCCGGGCGGACCCGCTGCCGCCTTCCACCTGGCTGCGCTGGCTGCCGCACGGGCTGCTGTGCCTGGCCGCGTTCGGCATCACGCTCGGCGGTGCGAGCGATCTCACGAGCAACGGGCATCTCGGTTCCGGCCTGGCCCTGCTGGTCGCGGGCGGGCAGGGCGGCGCCGTGGTGCTGGGGCTGTGGCGGCCGGTGCCGGCATGGTGGCTGTCCCTGGGGATGTTCACCCTGGGCGCTGTCACGGTGCATTCCCGGCTGGGCTTCGACCTGGAGACCTACACCTGGCCCTGGACCGCGGCCGGAATCATCGCCCAGATGTTCGTGCTGCTGCTGCTCGCGCTCCGGGTGCCCACCCGTGCGGCGGTGGCGGCCCTGGCGGTGACCGGACTCGTCACCCACGTCTTCGAGAGACTGTGGACCGGGGCGCGCTACGACACCACCGGCGTGCTCGCGATCTCCCTGTTCACCGTCGTGGTGATACTGGGCAGCGCCCTGCGCGGCCGGCGCGAGGCCCGCGCGGAACTGGTCGAGCAGACCACGCTGACCGCCGAGGAACGCACCCGGCGCACCCTGCTGGAGGAGCGCAGCCGCATCGCGCGGGAACTGCACGACGTCGTGGCCCACCACATGTCGGTCATCTCCATCCAGGCGCAGGTCGCCCCGCACCTCGTGGAGAACCCGCCCGACGAGCTCAGGGAGAACCTCGCGGGCATACGACAGAACGCGCTGGAGGCACTGACCGAACTGCGCCGCGTGCTGGGCGTGCTGCGCTCGGAGCACCCCGGGCCGGGGGAGCCGTTCGCCGACGCGGGTGACGAGACCGCCCCGCACGCCCCGCAGCCCACGCTCGACCGGCTCGACGCGCTGGTGGACAACACCCGGGCGGCCGGACGCGAGGTCGTCACCGACATCCGGGGCGAGCGGCGTCCACTGCCGCCCGGCGTGGAGCTGTCGGCGTACCGGATCGTGCAGGAGGCGCTGAGCAACGCCCTGCGGCACGCGCCCGGCGCGCGGATCACGGTCCGTCTCACCTACGAGCCGGACGGCCTGGAGGTGGAGATCGTCAACGGCCGCCCGGCCGGGCCGCCACCACCGTCGACGGGGGCGGGCCACGGACTGCTCGGCATGCGGGAGCGGGTCGCGATGCTCGGCGGCACCATGACGGCGCACCCGTGGCACTGGGACGGCTTCAAGGTCACCGCCTTCCTCCCGGACACCCCGCCCGCAGACGCCCCGGGCACCGACCACCCCACGGCCCGCAGGAAAGGCACCTCATGACGAGCGGCACCGGCAAACCCATCCGGGTTCTCATCGTCGACGACCAGGCGATGGTCCGGCAGGGCTTCACCGTGCTGCTCGGCATACAGCCCGACATGGAGGTCGTCGGCGACGCGAAGGACGGCGAGGGCGGCATCGCCCTGGCCGCGGAACTCGCCCCGGACGTCGTCCTGATGGACATCCGCATGCCCGGGATCGGAGGCATCGAGGCCACCCGGCACATCACCGCGGCACACCCGGACATGCGGGTGCTGGTGCTCACCACCTTCGACCTCGACGAGTACGTGTACGACGCGCTGCGCGCCGGGGCCTCCGGGTTCCTGCTGAAGGACGCGTCGTCGGAGCAGCTCGCCGAGGCGGTCCGGGTGGTCGCGGCGGGGGAAGCGCTGCTCGCCCCGGTCATCACCCGCAAGCTCATCGCCGAGTTCTCCCGGCTGGACGGCAGACCCCGCGTCCCGCTCAAGGAACGCGTCGGCGACCTCACCGAGCGGGAGACGGAGGTGCTCGCGCTGATCGCGCAGGGCCTGTCGAACGCGGAGATCTCCCGGCACCTGTTCGTGGCCGAGCAGACGGTGAAGACCCACGTCGGCCGGATCCTGGTGAAGCTGGGCCTCCGGGACCGGACGCAGGCCGCGGTGTTCGCCTACGAGTCGGGGCTGGTGCGGCCGTCGGGGTACTGAGGGCGGTGCCGCTCCTCCCCGGTCGCCTCCGTGGTAGCCGCTCCTCCCCGGTCACCTCCGTAGCGCCGGGAGCCGGGGTGCGGCCGCGCACCATCCGGTCCATGCGCGGCCGGTCCTCCCCGGTCCCCTCCACAGCGGCCGATCCTCCCCGGTCACCCCCGTAGTACCTGAGAGGGACGCCCTATGACCCCTCTCACTGGGGACGACCGCGACGCCCGGGTACGCCTACCGTTCTGTACGTGACCGAGACGACTCACACCCAGACCCCGCCGCCGGGGGCCGGGGCCAAGCCGCGCAGCCCGGAGTACCGGGTGGCCGTGGACTCCCTGCGCGGGCTGCGGCAGGACCTCTTCCACGACGCCTTCGCCTACCGGCCGCTGGCCCGCAGGAGCACGAGCGGGCGGTTCCTCCGGCGGCTGCCGGCCAGGCCGCGGGAGTACGCGGCGTGGGCGCCGCACGCCCTGATCATCCTCGCCGCTCTGATCACCCTGCTGCTGTCCAGCGCCAGCGTCGACACCGGCGGCCTGGCGCCGCTGATGGTGCCGCTGACCGTGCTCCCGGTGCTGATGACCATGACCCGGCCGGTGGGGGCGTTCTGGCTGTCGATGGCCGCCACCCCGATCACCGGCATGTTCGGCAGCGGCTGGGGCCAATGGCCGTGGCAGGCCGGCAGCTTCGCCTGCCATCTCACGGTGCTGACGGTCGTGGCGATGCGCACCAGGCCGCGCACGGCGGGGTGGATGTGGGCGCTGACCGCGCTCTACGCCCTCATCGCCGACGCCGGCATCGGCCCGAACGACATGTACGGAACCAACTCCGGCCCCATGCTGGTCCTGTCGGCCATGATCCTGCTCTGCGTCACCGTCTGGCACGTCCGGCGCCACGCGGAGCAGGAGGTCACCGCCCAGCTGACGGTCACCGCGCACGAGCGCTCCCGCCGCACCCTGCTGGAGGAGCGCACCACGATCGCCCGGGAGCTGCACGACGTCGTCGCCCACCACATGTCGGTGGTCGCCATCCAGGCCGAGGCCGCGCCCTACCGGGTCGAGAACCCGCCGCCGGAGCTGGAGAAGGCCTTCGCCACCATCCGGGAGAACGCGGTGGCGGCCCTGACCGAACTGCGCCGTGTGCTGGGCGTCGTCCGCGCCGAGGACTACGAGGCCCCGGACGCCCCGCAGCCCACGCTCGCCGACCTGGACGGGCTGCTGGCCAACGTGCGGGAGGCCGGGCTGACGGTGGACAAGGTGGTGATCGGGGCGGTGCGGGAACTGCCGCAGGGCGTGGAACTGTCGGCGTACCGGATCGTGCAGGAGGCGCTGAGCAACACCCTGCGGCACGCGCCGGGCGCGACCGCCCGCGTGGAGATCGGGTACGTTCTCGGCGGCCTGGGCCTGCGCATAGTCAACGGCCCGCCGCCCAACCCGAGCCTGATCAAGCCCTCGCCCGGCGCCGGGCACGGCATCACGGGCATGCGGGAGCGGGTGTCGATGCTGAACGGCGAGATGACGGCGGGCGGCACCGACGACGGAGGTTACGAGGTGGCGGTGTTCCTGCCGGTCACCCTGCCGGACGAGGACGACGCATGACCATCCGGGTCCTGATCGCGGACGACCAGATGATGGTGCGTGAGGGTTTCTCGGTCTTGCTGAACGCGATGCCGGACATCGAGGTCGTCGGCGAGGCGGTGAACGGCCGGGAGGCCGTCACCAAGGTCCGCGAGCTCGCCCCGGACGTGGTGCTGATGGACATCCGCATGCCCGAACTGAACGGCATCGAGGCGACGCGCGAGATCGTCGCCGCCGACGGCGCGGCGAAGGTGCTGGTGCTGACCACCTTCGATCTCGACGAGTACGTGTACCAGGCGCTGCGCGCGGGTGCCTCCGGATTCCTCCTCAAGGACGCCTCGGCCCGTCAGCTCGCCGACGGGGTGCGCGTGGTGGCCTCCGGGGAGGCCCTGCTGGCCCCGTCGGTGACCAGACGGCTGATCACCGAGTTCTCCAAGCTGTCCGCGACCCCGCGCCTGATGCCGTCCGCGCAGGCGGCGTACGGGGACCTCACCGACCGGGAGACGGAGGTGCTGGTCCTCATCGCGCAGGGCCTGTCGAACTCGGAGATCGCGCAGCGGCTGGTGGTCGCCGAGTCGACGATCAAGACGCATGTCAGCCGGATCCTGGTGAAGCTGGGCCTCCGGGACCGGACCCAGGCGGCGGTGTTCGCCTACGAGGCGCGGCTGGTGACGCCGGGGTGACGAGCGGGCGCCACCCCTGGTCAGAGCGGGGGATGCCGGGCTAGCGTCCCTTCATGGCAGCTGCTTTCGACCTCGGGTTCGACCCGTGGGACCCGGCGTTCCTCGCCGACCCGTACCCCGCCTACGCCGAACTGCGTGCCCGGGGCCGCGTGCACTGGTTCGAGCCCACGAACCAGTGGCTCGTCCCGCACCACGCGGACGTCTCGGCCCTGCTGCGCGACCGGCGCCTCGGCCGGACGTACCAGCACCGGTTCACGCACGAGGAGTTCGGCCGCACGGCGCCCCCGCCGGAGCAGGAGCCGTTCCACACGCTCAACGATCACGGGATGCTCGACCTGGAGCCGCCGGACCACACCCGGATCCGCCGCCTGGTGTCGAAGGCGTTCACACCGCGCACGGTGGAGCGGCTGAAGCCGTATGTGCGGGGCCTGGCCGACGATCTGGCCTCCGCGCTGGTCGAGGCGGGCGGCGGCGACCTGCTGAAGGATGTCGCCGAGCCCCTGCCCGTCGCGGTGATCGCCGAGATGCTCGGCATCCCGGAGTCCGACCGGGCTCCGCTGCGCCCCTGGTCGGCGGACATCTGCGGGATGTACGAGCTGAACCCGTCCGAGGACACGGCGGCGAGGGCGGTCCGGGCGTCGGTGGAGTTCTCCGACTACCTGCGCGAGCTGATCGCGGCCCGCCGCAAGGAGCCGGGCGAGGACCTCGTCTCGGGTCTCATCGAGGCCCACGACGAGGGCGACCGCCTCACCGAGCAGGAGATGATCTCCACCTGCGTCCTCCTCCTGAACGCCGGTCACGAGGCCACGGTGAACTCCACGGTCAACGGCTGGTACGCCCTGTTCCGCAACCCCTCCCAGCTGGAGCTGCTGCGCGCGGACCACACGCTCATCCCCTCCGCCGTCGAGGAGCTGATGCGCTACGACACCCCGCTCCAGCTGTTCGAGCGCTGGGTCCTGGACGAGATCGAGATCGCCGGCACGACGATCCCCCGCGGCGCGGAGATCGCCATGCTCTTCGGCTCCGCCAACCACGACCCGGCGGTGTTCGACACTCCGTCCGCCCTGGACCTGACCCGCACCGACAACCCCCACATCTCCTTCAGCGCCGGCATCCACTACTGCATCGGCGCCCCCCTGGCCCGTATCGAACTGGCGGCCTCGATGGGGGCGCTGCTGGACAGGGCGCCGACGCTCCGGCTCGCCGCCGAGCCGGAGCGGAAGCCGAACTTCGTGATCAGAGGGCTGGAGGGACTGGCCGTCGAGGTGGGGTGATCACCGCCAGGGGGGACGTCGACTGCTCACATGGTCATGTCCCTCCTTCGCAGCCCCGCCAGGCCCCCGGCCACCAGCATGACCGCCGGCCCGGTCAGCGCCGCCACCGGCTCCCACTCCATGGAGCCGCCCGGCAGCTTCGGCAGGTGCCCGAACGGGGAGAGGTCCAGCACCGCCTGCGGCACGTCCAGGGCGGGTCCGATCCAGCCGATCAGCAGCACCGCCCCGGCGACGCCCCACGCCGCCATGGCCGCCCGGGGCAGGACCCCGTACAGCAGCACCGCCAGCCCGCCGATCACCCACACCGCCGGAAGCTGCACCAGGCACGCGCCCATGAGGGGGCCGGCCTCCTTGCCGTAGCCGACGGCGAGGCCCCCTCCGGCCAGGAGCATGATCAGGGCGGCACCGCCGAAGGCGATCACCAGATGCCCGGCGGCCCAGCTCAGCCGCCCGACCGCGTTCGCCAGTACCGGTTCCGCCCGGCCCGAGGTCTCCTCGGCGTGCAGGCGCAGCACCGACGCCACGATGTACAGCGCCGCGACCAGGCCCAGCAGGCCGGCCATGGACGCCAGGAACGCGTCCTCCAGGCCGGACTGTCCGCCCATCCGCTCGAAGATCCGCCGGGCATTGTCGTTGTCGCCGACCAGGTCGGCCGCACCCTCGGCCAGGCCGCCGTAGACGACCCCGGCCAGGAAGAAGCCGATGCTCCAGCCCAGCACGCCGCCCCGCTGCAACCGCCAGGCCAGGGCCCCCGCGTTGCCCAGGCGGCCGGACGCCGGGCCCGGCCGCGTCGGCAGGAAGCTCATGCCGAGGTCCCGGCGGCCGGCCAGGACGTAGGCCACCACACCCTGGAGTGCCGCCGCCCCTGCGAGCAGCGCCAGCACCCACCAGCGCTCGGACGCGTAGGGCCGCAGGTTCTCCAGCCACCCCAGCGGCGACAGCCACGTCAGCGCCGACGAGCCGTCGTGCGTCACCGAGTCGCCCGCCGCGCGCAGCACGAACGCGATGCCCAGCACCGCCGCCGTCAGACCGCGGGCCGGCCGCGCGCTCTCCGTCAGCTGCGCGACGATCGCCGCCATCGTGGCGAAGACCATGCCGACCGCGGCGATGCCGAGCCCGAGAGCCAGAGCCCCGGTGATGCCCTGGCCCGCCAGGCCGGCCGTCAGCAGCAGCGCCAGCGCCCCGTTCGCGACCGCTGCCGCCAGCAGGGCCGCCGTCAGGGAGGCCCGGCGGCCCACCATGCCGGACGCCACCAGTTCCTGACGGCCGCTCTCCTCCTCGTCACGGGTGTGCCGTACGACGACCAGCAGGCTCGTCACGGCCGCCAGTGCACCGGCGTAGACACCGGCCCGCCAGGCGGTCAGCGCGCCCAGGGAGTCACCGAAGACGGGTCCGACCATCGCGCGCAGCGAGGAGTTGGTGTCCACCTGCCGGATCAGGTCGGCGCGTTCGGCGGGGGCGCCGTACAGGCCCTCCAGCGCGCCCGGCATGGAGAGGACCATCAGCGCGTTCACCGCGACCCAGACCGGGACCATCAGCCGGTCACGGCGCAGCGCGAACCGCAGCAGCGTGCCCGTACCGGCCAGTTGGCGTGCGCTGCCGGACCGCACCGCGAAGGCCGTCATCGGACCGCCGCCTCGGCCGCCTCGTCCTGGTAGTGCCGCAGGAACAGTTCCTCCAGCGTCGGCGGGGTCGACGTCAGCGACCGCACCCCCGACTCGGTCAGCGACCGCAGGACACCGTCCAGCCGGTCGGTGTCGACCTGGAGCCGGACGCGGCGCCCCCGCACGTCGAGGTCGTGCACGCCGGGCAGTTCCGCCAAGCCGCCCGGCGGGCCCGCCAGCTCGGCGACGACACTGGTGCGGGTCAGGTGGCGCAGGTCCGCGAGCGAACCGCTCTCGACCGTACGGCCCTTGCGGATGATGCTCACCCGGTCGCACAGCTCCTCGACCTCGCTGAGGATGTGGGAGGAGAGCAGGACCGTACGGCCCCGGTCGCGTTCCTCCTCGACGCAGCGCCGGAAGACCCCCTCCATCAGCGGGTCCAGACCCGAGGTCGGCTCGTCCAGGATCAGCAGGTCGACATCCGAGGCGAACGCGGCCACCAGGGCGACCTTCTGCCGGTTGCCCTTGGAGTACGTGCGGCCCTTTTTGGTGGGGTCGAGTTCGAAGCGCTCGACCAGTTCCGCCCGGCGCCCGGCGTCGAGTCCTCCGCGCAGCCGGCCGTAGAGGTCGATGACCTCGCCGCCGGAGAGGTTGCGCCACAGGGTCACGTCCCCGGGGACGTAGGCGATCCGGCGGTGCGCCTCCACCGCGTCCGTCCAGGGATCGCGGCCGAGCACCCGCGCGGCGCCCGAGTCGGCGCGCAGCAGGCCGAGCAGGACCCGGATGGCGGTGGACTTGCCGGCGCCGTTGGGGCCGAGGAAGCCGTGGACCTCGCCGGTGGCGACGTCCAGATCGAGTCCGTCGAGCGCGCGCGTCCGCCCGAAGGACTTGTGCAGTCCGGAGACGGTGATGGCCTTCGTCATGTTCAGAACGTACAGTTCTTTCAGGAATTTGTGAAGATAAGAAACGCTTTGAACCCTGGATAGGGTGGGCCCCATGACAGGATCAGCCGGGAACGCGCGGGACGCCGAGGCGGTGTCGAGGTTCGTCGAGTCCTTCGCGGCGCAGCTCGTCGAGGCGGGCCTGCCGCGGATGCCCGCCCGCGTCTTCGTCGCGCTGCTCTCCTCGGACGAGGGCGCGATGACATCCGCCGAACTGGGCGAACAGTTGCGGATCAGTCCGGCGGCGGTGTCCGGGGCGGTGCGCTACCTGGCGCAGCAGCACATGGTCTCGCGGGAACGGGAACCCGGATCGCGCAAGGAGCGCTACCGGGTGCACGGCAACCAGTGGTACGAGGCGCTGACCAACCGTGAGGCCGTCATCAAGCGCTGGGAAGGCGCCCTGCGCGAGGGCCTCACCAGCCTGGGCGCCGACACCCCGGCGGGCCGCCGTATGGCCGAGACGCTCGCGTTCTTCGAGTTCGTCGAGGACGAGGTCGCGGCGATGATGGAGCGCTGGAGGGCGCACCGGGAGAAGATGTTCGGCCGGGAGTGAGAAGCGTGTGCTCGCGGCGAAAACCGCCCTCGCGGCCGCACGGCCCGGGCTCACTGCCCCGCCGGCGCCGGTGGCGAAAACCGCCCTCGCGGCCGCACGGCCCGGCTCACTGCCCCGCCGGCACCGTCAGCCCCCAGGCCCCTTCCCGCACCACCCAGGTCCGGGTCCGTACCGGCCCCGACACCACCGTGTCCGCCCGGTAGCGGAAGTGCGCCCCCGACACCGTCACCGTCCGCCCCCGCGCGAGCAGCGGAGAGGCCTCGGCGCCCACCGACAGCGGTCTGACCTCCACCGAGGCGATCCCCGCGGCGCCCGGGGACACCGACACCGCCTCCACCGGCTGGTTCAGGTCGACGAGGGTCTCCCCGTCCACCTCGACCCGCAGCCGGGACGGCCCCGGCTCGGGCGCGGCGGCGAGCCGGGACGGGCGGCCGGCCGGGACCAGGGTGCGAACCAGGTACTGGCAGGTCCGCAGCCACGGGCGGCCCGTCGCGTCCTCGGGATCCCCGGTTCCCGGATCCTCGGCCGCCGGGAAGGGGGAGAGCGGCGGTATCCGCAGCGCCCCGAGCACCACCCCGTCACTGTCGTCGACCATCAGGTCCATCCGCCGCTCGACCCCGTCGAGCACCGCCCGCGCCGCCGCCACCGTCCCCGCCGGCACCCCCAGCGACCGGGCCAGGGACTGCGCGGCGCCGACCGGCACCACCGACAGCGCGCATCCGGCCAGCTCCCGGTGGCGGTGCAGCAGCGCCACCGCACGGATCAGGGCCCGGTCGTCGCCCACCACCACCGGACGCCGCGAGCCCCGCCGGGCCAGTGCCCGCGCGAATTCCTCGGGCCCGTCCGGCAGGCACAGCTTCATGCCGGCACCCGCTCCGAGCACGTCTTTCGCGATCCTGACGGACTCGCCGTCCGACCTACGGGCGACCGGGTCGACCACCACCAACAGCTGCTCGGACGTCGCGGAAGTCGCCACCTCGGCCATGCCTCGCTTCCTCGGGTAGCATCTTTGTGCAAGAGCCCCTTGCGCTATTGCGCCAGGGGCTTCGTCTATTCCGGGGCATCCGGTCCGACGGTTGGCGGCCAACGGCGGTCGCGGTGCACGCGGCTCCATACTTCCGCGTGCGCCCTCGACCATGGACATGCCCCACCCGGAAGGGGTGTACGCGCGTGCCCGCACTTGTGCTGCTCGGTGCTCAGTGGGGTGACGAAGGCAAGGGAAAGGCCACCGACCTGCTCGGTGGTTCAGTGGATTATGTGGTGCGCTACCAGGGCGGCAACAACGCCGGCCACACGGTGGTCGTCGGTGACCAGAAGTACGCACTGCACCTCCTCCCTTCCGGAATCCTGTCTCCCGGCTGTACGCCGGTCATCGGTAACGGCGTCGTCGTCGACCCGTCGGTCCTGCTCTCCGAGCTGAGCGGTCTGAACGAGCGTGGCGTCGACACGTCCAAGCTCCTCATCAGCGGAAACGCGCACATCATCACCCCGTACAACGTGACGGTGGACAAGGTGACCGAGCGCTTCCTCGGCAAGCGGAAGATCGGCACGACCGGGCGCGGCATCGGCCCGACCTACGCCGACAAGATCAACCGCGTCGGCATCCGCGTGCAGGACCTGTACGACGAGTCGATCCTCACGCAGAAGGTCGAGGCGGCCCTCGACGCCAAGAACCAGATCCTCACCAAGCTCTACAACCGGCGCGCGATCGCCGTGGACCAGGTGGTCGAGGAACTGCTGGCCTACGCCGACAAGCTCGCGCCGTACGTCGCCGACACCGTCCTGGTCCTCAACCGGGCGCTGGAGGAGGACAAGGTCGTGCTGTTCGAGGGCGGCCAGGGCACGCTCCTCGACATCGACCACGGCACGTACCCCTTCGTCACCTCGTCGAACCCGACCGCGGGCGGCGCCTGCACCGGCGCCGGTGTCGGCCCGACGAAGATCAGCCGGGTCATCGGCATCCTCAAGGCCTACACGACCCGGGTCGGCGCCGGTCCGTTCCCGACCGAACTGTTCGACGAGGACGGCGAGGCGCTGCGCCGCATCGGCGGTGAGCGCGGTGTCACCACCGGCCGTGACCGCCGCTGCGGCTGGTTCGACGCGGTCATCGCCCGCTACGCGACCCGCGTGAACGGCCTGACCGACTTCTTCCTCACCAAGCTCGACGTCCTCACCGGCTGGGAGCAGATCCCGGTCTGCGTGGCGTACGAGATCGACGGCAAGCGCGTCGAGGAGCTCCCGTACTCCCAGACCGACTTCCACCACGCCAAGCCGGTCTACGAGATGCTCCCGGGGTGGAACGAGGACATCTCCAAGGCGAAGACCTTCGGTGACCTGCCGAAGAACGCCCAGGCGTACGTGAAGGCGCTGGAGGAGATGTCCGGCGCCCCGATCTCCGCCATCGGCGTCGGCCCGGGCCGGGACGAGACGATCGAGATCAACTCGTTCATCTGACCCCACCCGTCCGTACCACCGCCTCCGGCGGCATGCCCGCCCACGCGGGCCGGCCGCCGGAGGCGGCATGCCCGCCATCGCTCTCTGGCTGCGCAGGGACGGCACCTTCGAGACGGATCTGCCGCTGCGCCTCGCTCCGCCGAGGCCGAGGTCCGCCGAGGTCCCCCACGCCCGGCTGCCGCAGGAGCAGCCTCATCACCTCTCCCATTCGAGTGATACGCCCTCTGACCGGTGCTGCGGCCGGCGCCTGGGCGCAGACCGCTGTCCGAGGCGGCAGGCGGTCGCTGTGATCAGACCGCGGAAAACGTGGCGGGGGCGGCCGCCGTCCTGCCGCGGGGACACCCGCGAAACAGGCATAACGGGCATAGGGTGGAGTCATCGGTCCGCGTGCGTCGACCAGAAGAAGGTGAGTGCGATGCGCGTACTGCTCAAGGCGTCCATGGACACCGAGAAGGCCAACGAGGCCATCCGGAACGGCACCATGGGGAAGCTGATCCAGGAGTCGATGGAACAGATCAAGCCCGAAGCGGCCTATTTCACCACTGACCATGGCAAGCGCACCGCCTACGTGGTCTTCGACATGCAGGACAGCTGGCAGATGCCGGTGCTCAGCGAGCCATTCTTCCTTCAGCTGGGCGCGGAGATCACCTACACGCCGGTGATGAACGCCGAGGACGTGCAGAAGGGCCTCTCCCAGCTGGGACGCTGAGCCGCCGGCTCAGCTGAAGACGATCATCGATCCCTGGGCGAGGCTGCGGGTCACGGCCGCGTGCAACCCGAGCCAGACGTGCCGTTCACGGGCGAACGGGCTCGGGTCGTACGGGGCGGGTACGGCGGGCTCCTCCAGCTCCGTCGGGGCGAGCGGCGGCCGGGGGGCCGCCGGCGGGTTGGCCGGGTCGATGCCGAGCGCCGGGGCGACCAGCTCCAGCTCCCGCAGCAGGGCGTGCGAGGAGCCCAGCGGGCCGCCGCCCGCGAGGAGATCGTCGTCGGCGAGCGGAGAGGGGAAGTCGACGGGGACGTAGGCGCCCGCGTGGTCGTAGTGCCAGACGAGGTGCGACTGCTGGGCCGTCGACTCGAACATCTCCAGCAACTGCTCGTAGTCGCCGCCCAGCTCGTCCACCGGCGCCACCGGCAGGCCGCACACCTGGAGCAGGTAGACGCGGCGCAGGAAGTGCAGCGCGTCGTAGTCGAAGCCCGCGACCGGGGCGACCTCGCCGGACAGGCCCGGCATGTACTGGTACACCGGCACCGGCGGCAGACCGGCCTCCGCGAGCACCTTGTTGTATTGCGCGAGTTCCTCGGCGAAGGGGTTGTCCGGCGTGTGGCACAACACGTCGACGAGCGGTACCAGCCACAGGTCACAGGCCAAAGAAGGCTCCTCGCTCAGCGCGGTGGTCGGGTAGCACGATGGTCAAGAAGGGTAGCGGTGCGCCGCGGGCACGGCTCCCGCCGTGCATGTCCCATACCCATACGGACAGCGACGACTCGGGTCATCCGGAGGCGAGCCGCTCGATCAGGCTGAGCGAGTGCCTGTTGTACGCGGCGATGATCGCCCGGGCGGTGTCGTTGTCGCGGTCGATCAGGGCCTCGACCAGCTCGGTGTGACCGGCCCACAGCTCGCCGCGCAGATCGGTCAGCCGGCGCAGGTGCTGCACCGCGCAGACCCAGGTCTGGACGCGCAGCCGGTGCAGGAAGTCGGCGAGGTAGGGGTTGCCGAAGCAGGCGCCGAGCTCGCGCCAGAAGCGCAGGTCGTAGCCGATGAGGACGGTGAGGTCACCGGCGGCGGCGGCCCGCTGCGCCTCCTCGCCGCGCCGGCGGACCCCGGCGACGACGGCGGCGGCCCGGGGATCGTCCGGCCGCACCGCGTCGGGGCGTCCCTCGGTCAGCGCGAGGAACATCCCCTCGATGACCAGCCCGCGGGCCTCGATCATGCCGCGGAAGTCGTCGACCGAGTACTCGCGGACCCGGAAGCCGCGGTGCTGATCGGCTTCCAGGAGCCCCTGCGCGGAGAGGTCGACGAGCGCCTCGCGCACCGGCGTCGCGGACACCCCGTACTGCTCGGCGATCTCCTTGACCGTGAACTCCTGCCCGGGCTGGAGCCGCCCGGCCAGCACCTCGTCACGAAGCGCGTCGGCGATCTGCTGCCGCAGGGTGCTGCGTGTCACGGCGCCGTTGCCGGTGCTGGCGGGCATGGTCAGGGCGTCTCCCTCGTCGCGTTCGGTGGCGTGCGCGTACATGTCTACGAGCACGCCACCTTACGCGTTCGGATGAGGCGCGAGAATGTCGGTTACTGACGGGTTTACAGGTCTTTACCGCGTGTACTCGTCCGCCACCGAGAGCGCCGAGTCCAGCGCCGCGAGGCCCTCCTTCAGCTCCGCCTCGCTGATGTTGCACGGTGGCACCACGTGCGTCCGGTTCATGTTCACGAACGGCCACAGCCCGCCCTTCTTCGCGGCGGCGGCGAAGGCGGCCATGGGCGCGTTCGCCTCACCGGTCGCGTTGTACGGCACCAGCGGCTCCCGCGTCGCGCGGTCGCGCACCAGCTCCAGCGCCCAGAACATGCCCACGCCGCGCACCTCGCCGATGCTCGGGTGCCGCTCGGCGAGCGCCCGCAGCTCCGGCCCGACGACGGACTCGCCCAGCCGGGCCGCGTTCTCCACGACGCCCTCCTCGGCCATCACGCCGATCGTCGCGACGGCGGCGGCGCACGCCAGCGGGTGCCCGGAGTACGTCAGGCCGCCGGGGTACGGCCGCTTGCCGAAGGTCTTTGCGATCGCGCCGGAGATCGCCACCCCGCCCAGCGGCACATATCCGCTGTTCACGCCCTTGGCGAAGGTGAGCAGGTCAGGCGTGACGTCGAACAGGTCCGCCGCGAACCACTCACCGGTCCGCCCGAACCCGGCCATGACCTCGTCCAGGACGAAGACGATCCCGTGCCGGTCGCAGATCTCCCGCACCCCGGCGAGATAGCCGGGTGGCGGGACCATGATCCCGGCCGTGCCGGGGATGGTCTCCAGGATGATCGCCGCGACGGTCGAGGGTCCCTCGAAGGCGATCGTCGTCTCCAGGTGCTCCAGCGCCCGCGCGCACTCCTGCTCCTCCGTCTCGGCGTAGAAGCGGGAGCGGTAGAGGTAGGGCGCCCAGAAGCGCACGACCCCGGCCGTGCCGCTGTCGGAGGCCCAGCGGCGCGGGTCGCCGGTGATGTTCACGGCCTGCTGCGTACCTCCGTGGTACGAGCGGTACGCCGAGAGCACCTTGGGGCGGCCCGTGTGCAGGCGGGCCATCCGGATCGCGTGCTCGACGGCGTCGGCGCCGCCGTTGGTGAAGAAGATCTTGTCCAGGTCGCCGGGGGTCCGCTCGGCGATCAGCCGGGCCGCCTCCGACCGTGCCTCGACGGCGAAGGCGGGGGCGAAGGTCGTCATCCTCGCGGCCTGCTCCTGGATCGCGGCGACGATCTTCGGGTGCTGGTAGCCGACGTTCGTGTAGACGAGCCCGCTGGAGAAGTCGAGGTAGCGCCGGCCGTCGTAGTCCCAGAAGTGCGACCCCTCGGCACCGGCGACGGCGAGCGGGTCGATGAGCTCCTGAGCGGACCAGGAGTGGAACACATGGTCGCGGTCGGCGGCCTGCACGACGGCGCCGGCTTCGGGGTTCGGCTGAGGGGTCATGCGGGCGAGCGTAGGTGCGGTGGAGAGGGCGGTGAAATCGGCGGCCTGTCTGGCGTCGGCGGCATTCCGCGACAGGTTGTCCAGACGGAACGAGCGCTGTGACAGCGTGCTGTCTAATAGACAGTATGCTGTCATAAGACCATGGGATCGAGGAGGAGCCATGAACGCCACCGCCGCCCGGCACGGCAAGCCCGTCCATCTCGCCGTCTACGACACCCTCGCCGACTGGGAGACCGGCCACGCCACGGCCCAGCTCGCCCGCGCCGGCCGGGAGATCCGCACCGTCGGCCCGTCCACGGCCCCGGTGAGGAGCATCGGCGGTCTGCGCATCGGGCCCGACCTCGCGCTGGACGACCTGCGCCCCGAGGACAGCGCGCTGCTGATCCTCCCGGGCGCCGACCTCTGGGACGCTTCGGGCGACCTCGCCCCCTTCGCCCGCAAGGCCGGGGAGTTCCTCCGCGCGGGCGTCCCCGTCGCCGCGATCTGCGGCGCCACGGCCGGCCTCGCCCGGGAAGGCCTGCTCGACGACCGCGATCACACCAGCGCGGTCTCCTTCTACCTGGCCGCGACCGGCTACGCGGGCGGCGGACGCTACGTCGAGGCCGACGCCGTCACCGACGGCGGCCTGGTCACCGCGGGCCCGACCGAACCCGTCGCCTTCGCCCGGGAGATCCTCCGCCTGCTCGGGGTCTACGACGACGGGGTGCTCGACGCCTGGTACCGGCTGTTCCACGACTCCGACGCACAGGCGTACGAGGTGCTGGAGCAGGCCGGCGCGCTGTGAGCCGCGAGCGCCAGGACCTGCTCAGCCGCAGCGCCCTCGGGGTGTTCCGGCTCAACGGCCAGTTCCTCGCCGTCGCGGAGGAACTGGCCCGCCCCGCCGGGCTCACGGCCGCCTGGTGGCAGGTGCTCGGCGCGGTCCTCGGCGAACCGCTGCCCGTCTCCGGCATCGCCCGCGCCATGGGCATCACCCGGCAGAGCGTGCAGCGCATCGCCGACCTGCTGGTCGAGCGGGGACTGGCGGAGTACCGGCCCAACCCCGCGCACCGCCGCGCCAAGCTCCTCGCGCCGACCGGCGAGGGCCGTGCGGCGATCGCCCGGATCGACCCCGGGCACGCGGCGTTCGCCGACCGGCTGGCCGAGGCGTTCGGCGAGAGGGAGCTCATGGAGGCGGTGCGGACGCTGGAACGGCTGTCGCAGGCACTCGACCAGGTGGGGCTGCCCGGCACCCACCCCCCGCCTGTTACGGAACCGTAGACCTCGCCCGGACCCCCCCCGGCCCCGACCCGCACTATTCTCGATCCGTTGCTCGCATGTGGGGGGAAGGCGGCTGAGCGATGGAGAAGCTGGGGCCCGGGGATCCGCCGCGTATCGGCGCGTACCGGCTGCTGGCGCGCCTCGGTGCCGGGGGCATGGGGCACGTCTATCTGGCCCGCTCGGAGCGTGGCCGCACGGTCGCAGTGAAGCTGGTCCGTGAGGAACTCGCCGCGCAGGAGGAGTTCCGCGAGCGGTTCCGGCAGGAGGTGCGGGCCGCGCGGCGGGTCGGCGGCCACTGGACCGCGCCGGTGCTCGACGCGGACACCGAGGCGGCGGTGCCGTGGGTCGCCACGGGGTACGTCGCCGGGCCGAGTCTCCAGCAGGTCGTCGGGCACGACCACGGTGCCCTGCCCGAACGGACGGTCCGCATCCTCGCGGCCGGGCTCGCGCACGCGCTCAAGGACATCCACGCCGCCGGCATCGTCCACCGCGACCTCAAGCCGTCCAACGTGCTGGTCACCATCGACGGCCCGCGCGTCATCGACTTCGGCATCGCCCGCGCGCTGGAGACGGTGACGGACGGCGGGCTCACGCGCACCGGCGCGCTCGTCGGATCGCCCGGCTTCATGGCGCCCGAGCAGGTGCGCGGCGACCGCATCACCCCGGCGTGCGACGTCTTCTGCCTCGGCTCGGTCCTCGCCTACGCCGCGACCGGCGCCCTGCCCTTCGGCACCGCCAACAGCGGCGTGCACGCCCTGATGTTCCGCATCGCCCAGGAGGAACCGGACCTGGAGGGCGTCCCCGAGGGCATCGCCGACCTCGTCCGCGACTGCCTGCGCAAGGACCCCGCCGCCCGGCCCTCCCTCGACCGCGTCCTGCAGCGCACGGGTGCCGACGACACCGTCTCCGACGGCCGCGCCCTCGACCCGTGGCTGCCGAGCGCACTGGTCGCCCAGCTGGGGCGGCACGCCGTGCGGCTGCTGGACGCGGAGGACCCGGAAGGCGAGGGGGGCGGTACCGCCGGCGGTACCGCCGCGGGGCGGCAGGGCGGTGCCGCGGCCCGTCCGGCCGGTACCGCCGAGCGTCCCGGAGCCGAGCCGGCCGGTCGGCACGGTTCCGCCTCCGGTGCCGTGCCATCGCCTGGGCCCTCCGGGGTCCCCGGTGCCGTGCCATCGCCTGGGCCCTCCGGGGTCCCCGGTTCCGTGCCCGGTCCCGCTGCTCCGCCCGTCCCGGCCGGGGCCCCAGGGGCAGGCGCCGCCGCACCGTCCGCCCCTGCGGGACCCTCCGGTCCCGGTCCCACCGTGCCGTCCGCCCCCTCCGGCGGTCCCGGCCCGACCCCCGAACACGCGCCCGCCGCCGACGAGTCGTCGCCCCGCCCGGCGCTGCCCGCGGCCGGCGCGGCGGCGCCCGCCGCGACCCCCGGGCCGCCCGCGCCGGGCCTGCCGGGGGAGGGGCCGCCGGTGAACCACCTGCCCACCATGGTCGCGGGGCAGAGTGCGCCCCCGGCGCCCCGGCGACTCCCGGCCACCGGGGCCCCGTCCCACCCGCGGACGCAGCCGGCCCCGGCCGTGTACCCGGCGTACGGCCACCCCCAGCAGCACCCCCAGCCCGGTGCCCCGGGCGTCGCCCCGCCCCACCCCGCCTACGGCGGTCTCGGTACCACCCCGCCCTACGGCCCGACCCCGCCCTACGGCCCGACCCCGCCGTACGGCCCCCCGCAGCCACCGCCGCGCGGAGGCGGTCGTTCCACCGCGCTGCTGGTCGTGATCGCCCTGGTCGTCGCGCTCGCCGCGGGCGGGTCGGTGTACGCGCTGATGCAGGGCGGCGGTGACGACCGGGCCGACGACGGCCCCGGCCCCACGCACAGCACGGGCGCGCCCCCGACCACGCCGAGCCCGTCCCCGACGACCTCGCAGCCCGACATTTCCCCCTCCCCGGCGGACGGCACGATCCCGGCCGGGTACCTCGGCACCTGGGCCACGGCCATCGACAACGCCGACGGCGAGCACAGCCGTTCGCTCACCATCCAGCAGGGCGGACCCGGCGACACGGTCCTCTCCCTCGTGGCCGACGGCCCGACCAAGGGCGGCGGCACCTACCACTGCGTGTTCGAGGGGCGGCTGACCGCGGAGCCCGGTTCCGGCGGTGCGCTGAGCATCGGCCCGTCCAGCGTGAAGGTCGGGCAGCCCCGCACGGCGTGCACCCCGGGCGCGGCCACCGAGATCACCCTCCTCCCGGACGGCACGCTCCAGCGCGTGAACACCAGCAGCGGGGAGCGGCTGACGTACACGAAGCAGTGACCGACTCCTGGGAGGCAGGAGGCCGTTGAACGTCGGGCGAATTCCGGCCGACGAAAACCGGATGGGCGCTCGCGCGGCCGTACGGTGACCGGACGATCGAATCGTCCGGGCGGCGGCGGGGACACCCACGATGGAGTGGCTGAGCGCGGAGAACCTCGTGGCCGTGGCCACGGCCCTCCTCGGCGTCATCGCCTCGGGCGTCTGGTACGAACGCCGGGTGCCGCGCCGCAAGAGGATCGGCTACCGCGTCCAGATGGACAACCCCATCGGCGACGACGGGCGCTCGGGCCGCGCCAACCGCCGCCTCGGCCTGTCCGACGCGACGCTCGTGCTGCCGCGCATCGAGAACGACGGCTCGCCGGGCATCGACCACGACGACTGCACCGGCCCCGAACCGCACGGCCCGACCGCGGTGTTCACCGGCCGGACGGTCCGCGGTGTCTCGGTCACCCAGCCGTCCGACACCGACCACCTCATGGACCACTTCACCGCCGGCCGCGGCTTCGCCTACGACGGGAACACCCTGCGCATCCCGCGCGTGCCGCTCAACCGCGGCGACCACTTCAAGCTGCTCGTGCTCCTGTCCGGCGGGGACGTCATCCGCACCCACGGCCACCTGCCGTGCCGGAGCCCGGAAGGGCTCACCCTGTGCGGGCGCGAGGGCGCGAGCTGAGGCTCCTCAGCGCGGCTCGGGCGGCCGCTGCCGGGGCATGTTCGGCCGTGCGCCCCCCGCCGGGGGCACGGCGAACCGCCCGTTCACCCCCGCCTCGGGGCCGCGCACCGGCCCGGGGAACACCACCGTCTGCAACCCCACCGGCGCGGCACCCCCCGACCGGAACTCCCCCATCCAGTCCGCCGTCTCCACCCGCACCAGTTCCGTCACGTCCTCGGAGAACCTCCGCAGCACCCCGAGGCACCGCTCGGCGGCCTCACCGGCCGTCCCCTCCGCCGGCCCCAGCACCTCCCGCACACTCTCCGCCGCCCAGTCGAACTGCAACGCCTGGAGCCGCCGCTGCACGGCCTGCGCGGTGGCCACGTCCCGCATCCACCCGGACGTCACCCCGAAGTACCGGTCGACGGCCACGCACGCCGCGCCCAGCAGCAGCGCCACACACCCCCACGGCGCGATCCCGTCCGCGACGCCGGTCAGATCCAGCAGGGGCAGCGCGACCCCGGTGACCGCCCCGGCCGCGGCCCCACAGCGCAGCACCCGCGCGCACCGCCGCTTCCACACCCGGTCCACGAGATACCAGGCCGCCGTCCGCAGCGCCCCGCGCTCCACCCACCGGTACAGCTCGTCCAGCCGGGCCGCCGGCTCGCCCCAGTCCCCGAGCGGGAAGACCCGCCCGGTCAGATCGCCCGGCCGCAGCCCGGCCGCCGCCTGCTCGCCCCGCCCGTCCTGAGGCGGCCCCTCGGGCTGCATCTCCGGCTGACCCACCCGGCACTCCTCACTGACCACGAATGACCACGCACGGTTCACTCACCGATCACGCTGCGCGAGGGGCGAAAGGCCGCCTCCCGAACGCGCCCGACCCTTCCTACCTCCCAATGGGTGGCGAAGACGTAGCTTTCGCCTCTTTTCCGCCCGGAAGTATTCCTTGATCGGGTATAGGGCGCGAGGGGGACTCACTCGAAAGAGTGCTGGGGCGACGGCAGCCCCGACCACGTAGGCTCGTGCCGAACGGGAAAACCCGTACCGAGCAAGGAGCTGATCGTGATCCCCGGTGGTGGCCAGCCCAATATGCAGCAGCTGCTCCAGCAGGCCCAGAAGATGCAACAGGACCTGGCACAGGCGCAGGAGGAACTGGCGCAGACGGAGGTCGACGGGCAGGCGGGCGGCGGTCTGGTGACGGCCACCGTCACCGGCGCCGGCGAGCTGCGCGCCCTGAAGATCGACCCGAAGGCGGTGGATCCCGAGGACACCGAGACCCTCGCCGACCTCGTCGTGGCGGCCGTCCAGGCGGCCAACGAGAACGCGCAGGCGCTCCAGCAGCAGAAGCTGGGCCCGCTCGCGCAGGGGCTGGGCGGCGGCGGCATCCCCGGCCTGCCGTTCTGACCCGGCGCACCGCCTTCCTCGGACAGGCGGCTGACAACTACGGTACGTACGGGACGGTGCGTACCGACCCCGAAGACCCAGGAAGGGCAGTCCGTTGTACGAAGGCGTGGTCCAGGACCTGATCGACGAGCTGGGACGGCTGCCCGGCGTGGGTCCGAAGAGCGCGCAGCGGATCGCCTTCCACATCCTGCAGGCCGAGCCGACGGACGTACGGCGCCTCGCGCAGGCCCTGATGGAGGTCAAGGCGAAGGTCCGCTTCTGCGCGACCTGCGGCAACGTCGCACAGGAGGAGCTGTGCAACATCTGCCGCGACACCCGCCGCGACCCGGCCGTCATCTGCGTGGTCGAGGAGCCGAAGGACGTCGTGGCGATCGAGCGCACCCGTGAGTTCCGGGGCCGCTACCACGTGCTGGGCGGCGCCATCAGCCCGATCGACGGGGTGGGCCCGGACGATCTGCGCATCAGGGAGCTGCTGGCCCGTCTCGCCGACGGCACGGTCACCGAGCTCATCCTCGCCACGGACCCGAACCTGGAGGGCGAGGCGACAGCGACGTACCTCGCCCGCATGATCAAGCCCATGGGCCTGAAGGTCACCCGCCTGGCCAGCGGCCTCCCGGTGGGTGGCGACCTGGAATACGCGGACGAGGTCACACTCGGCCGCGCCTTCGAGGGGAGACGACTCCTAGATGTCTGACGCCACGCTGCACGCGACCGACCAGAACCCGGACGACTTCGCGGTCCAGATCGCGGACCAGATCGAGAGCTTCCTGGTCGCCGTCACGGAGGTCGCCAAGGGCGACGAGCCGGAATCGGCCGTGCCCTTCCTCCTGCTGGAGGTCTCGCAACTGCTCCTGGCCGGCGGCCGGCTCGGCGCGCACGAGGACATCGTGCCCGACGAGCGCTACGAACCCGACTCGGGACCCGAGCCGGACGTCGACGCGCTCCGCGAGAACCTGGCCCGTCTGCTGGACCCGATCGACGTCTACTCCGAGGTCTTCGACCCCTACGAGCCCCGCAAGGCGCCCGTGCCGGCCCGGATCTCCGACGACCTGGCCGACGTCATGGCCGACCTGCGGCACGGCATGGCCCACTATCGCGCGGGCCGTACCAGCGAGGCCCTGTGGTGGTGGCAGTTCTCCTACTTCTCCAACTGGGGCTCCACCGCGTCGGCCACCCTGCGCGCCCTGCAGTCGGTCCTCGCCCACGTCCGCCTGGACCAGCCCCTCGCCGAACTCGACGGCCTGGACACGGACCAGGGCATGGGCGACGACACCCTGGAGATCGAGGCGGGCCGGGTGATGGCCGAGGAGATCGCCGGACCCCTGGGTCTGCGCCCGGCGAAGTAGCCGGTCAGATCCGAACGGCCGTGCCGGTGACGCCGATTCCGCTGTGCGGGTCCGCCGGCACCGACACCGTGATCGTGCTCGGGCGGCCCATGTCCGCACCCTGATGGATCGTCAGCGTCACGGGCACGGGCACGAGTCCGAGTTCCCTCAGATAGCCGCCGAACGCGGCCGCCGCCGCTCCCGTCGCCGGGTCCTCGACCACCCCGCCGGGCGGGAACGGGTTGCGGGCGTGGTAGACGGTGGGTGACTCCCGCCGCACCAGGTCGATCGTGGTCCAGTCCCTGCGGGCCATGAGGGCGGTGAGCGCCGCCATGTCGTAGTCCAGGTCCGCCAGCCGCTCCCGGCTCGCGGCGGCGACGACCGGGTGCCAGGCACCGGCGAAGGCCACGCGGGGCGGCAGGGCCGGGTCCAGGTCCTCGGCGGACCAGCCGAGGATCGAGAGCAGCGCGGCGAGGTCGGCCTCCGCGAGCGGGACGGTGCGCGGCGCGACGCTCACCAGGGTCGCCACGAGGGTGCCGTCCGCGGAGCGGTCCGTGGCCACGGTGACCGGGCCCGCCGCGGTGCGCAGCAGCAGTCGCCCGGTGCCGTGCCGCTCCGCGTGGGCGACGGCCGTGGCGATCGTCGCGTGGCCGCAGAACGGCACCTCGGCGAGCGGGCTGAAGTAGCGGACGTCCAGGGAGCCGTCGCCGGACTCCACCGCGAACGCCGTTTCCGAGTAACCCAGTTCGGCCGCTGCCGCCAGCATCGCCGCGTCGTCGGCGCCGCTCGCGTCGAGCACCACCCCCGCCGGGTTGCCGCCCTCGGGATCCGTGCTGAACGCCACGTAGCGCAGTATCTCCATGTCCCGACGGTAGCGTCCGGCGCCGTGCCACGCAGCGTGATTTGGGGGCTCCCTGTACGGGCCCTGTACGCGGGTTGTACGGCCCCTGGCAGGTGAAACGCGAGGCTGGAGTCACTTCCACCGCAGAGAACGCGGAGGCAGGTCAACTCCCCTCGATCGCACTGGAGATGTCATGAACCGCCGCCCCGTCCGCCGTCGCATAGCCGTCGCCACCGCCACCGCGGTCCTGGCCGCGGGCACCTTCGCCCTCGGTGCCGGGATCGCCGGGGCCGACTCCGGGAGCAAGGGCGCGAAGCACGCCAAGCCGGTGTCCACGACGCAGGTGCTCGGACTGTTCGACCGCTGGAACGCCGCGCTGGGGACCGGCGACCCGCAGAAGGTCGCCGACCTGTACGCGAAGGACGCCGTCCTGCTGCCGACCGTCTCCAACGAGGTCCGCACGGACAGAGCCGGGATCGTCGACTACTTCGAGCACTTCCTGCGGAACAAGCCGGTCGGGACGAAGGTCGAGTCGGTCGTCAACGTCCTCGACCGTGACACCGTCATCGACACCGGTGTGTACGAGTTCGCGCTCACCGACCACGACACGGGCGAGAAGAGCACCGTCAAGGCCCGCTACACCTACGCCTACGAGAAGCAGCCGAACGGCGGGTGGCTGATCGTGAACCACCACTCGTCGAAGATGCCGCAGGGCTGAGCCGGGTCAACCGCCGCCCCGGTGGGCCGCCCGGAGCGTGATCGTCACGCACAGGCCGCGCCCCCGGGGACGCCCCCGGTCGAGCGAAGCCGGGACCGGGGCGGCGTCCGTCAGCACCACGGTCCCGCCGTCGTCCGTCGCCAGCTGCTTGACGACGGCGAGACCGAGGCCGGAGCCGGACTTGCCGGTCAGGCCCTGACCGCGCCAGAACCGGTCGAAGGCCCGGGACTTCTCGGCGTCCGACATGCCGGGCCCCTCGTCCAGGACCGACACCCCCACCACCTCGCCCCGGGGCTCCACCCGCACGGTGATCGTCCCGCCGTCGGGTGAGACCTCCAGGGCGTTGGAGAGCACGTTGTCCAGCATCTGGTCCAGATGGCCCGGGCTGGACAGCACGGACAGCCGGCCGTCGGCACTCCCCCCGAGCGCGATGGTGACTCCGCGCTCCTCGGCGGCCGGCCTCCACACGGCGAGCCGCTCCCGCACGATGTCCATCAGCGGGAGCGGCTCGGCCGCGGTCACCTTCGCCTCGGCCCGGGCCAGCACCAGCAGCCCGCTGACCAGCCGGCTCATCCGCACGACCTCCGCCGTCGCCTGCTCCACGTCCTCCCGTACGAACTCGTCGTCCACGCCGTCCGCGATGTTGTCCAGGGACAACCGCAACGCCGTCAGCGGGGTGCGCAGCTGGTGGGAGGCGTCCGCGACGAAGATGCGCTGGGCCGCGATCAGTGTGTCCAGGCGTTCGGCGCCCTGGTTGAGGGTGCGCGCCAGGGTCTGGGTCTCGGGCGGGCCCGTCACGGGGGAGCGGGCGGTCAGATCGCCGTCGCTGAACCTGCTGGCCATGTCGTTGAGCTGGCGCAGCGGCCGGGTGAGCCGCCGGGCCACCACGACGCCGAGCAGCGCGGCCACCCCGAGGACCAGCACGGCGAGGACCGCCCGGAAGCCCCAGATCTGCCAGAGGCGGCCGGTCATCTCACCGGTCGAGGAGACGATGCGTACGGCGCCGACGACCCGGTCCGTACCGGCCGCGCGGGCGGGCACGGTGATCACCAGTTCGGGGCCCCAGATGAAGGAGGAGCCCCAGTCGGTCGTGGGCGTGCCGTCCTTCAGGGCCCGGGTCAGTGCCGCGTCGGGCGTCGGCCGCGGCAGGTCCGCCGCGCAGTTCGCGGTGCGGGTCACCTGGATCTCGTCGTCGTAGGCCCTGGCCATCTTCTCCAGGGCCTCGCAGGAGGCGGCCCGGCCGTCGCCCAGCAGCAGGGCCATGGCGTCGGCCTCGCGCAGCACGGCCGATCTGGTGTCGCCGCGCAGCTGGTTCGTGAGCGTGAACGCCACCGGCACGGTGAACAGCGCGATCGCGACCGCGACGAGCAGGACGTAGCTGCGGACGAGCTGGCGGATCATGAGGCGGCGCCGCTCCCGCCGAGGCCGGGGTCCTGGGTGATCTCCAGCCGGAAGCCGACCCCGCGCACCGCCTCGATGGTGATCGCCCCCGCGAGCTTGCGCCGCAGCGCCGCCACGTGCACGTCCAGTGTCTTCGTCGGCCCGAACCAGTTCGCGTCCCAGACCGCTTCCATGATCTGCTCGCGCGACATCAGCGCCCCCGGCTCCTCGGTGAGGAAGGCCAGCAGGTCGTACTCCTTGGGCGCGAGGGCGACCTCCTCGCCGTCGAGACGCACCCGGGCGGCCCTGCGGTCGACGGTCAGGCGGGTGCCGTAGCGGTCGGGACCGGCGTCGGGTGTGCCCGTGGGGGTGCTGGGCCGCGTGCGGCGCATGACGGCCCTTATCCGCGCGATGACCTCCCGGACGCCGAACGGCTTGGAGACGTAGTCGTCCGCGCCGAGCTCCAGGCCGACCACCCGGTCCGTCTCGTCGCTGCGGGCGCTGATCACGATGATCGGCACGTCGCCGCGTTCGCGCAGCGTCTTGCAGACGTCCAGGCCGTCGGTGTCGGGCAGGCCGAGATCCAGCAGGACGACGTCGTACGGACCCTCGTGCCGCAGGGCCGCCCCGCCCGTGGTGACCCACTCGACCTCGAAGCCGTAGCGCTTCAGGCCACGGCGCAGGGACTCGGCGACCGGTTCATCGTCTTCCACCAGGAGTACGCGCACAGCCGAACCATAGTGCTTGAAAGTTGCGTCACCGGGCCCGCCCGGGACGCGGGTTGTGACGCCGGGCACTTTCCGAGTGGCCCGTGCCCAGATGGGCATGAGCCACTCTGGACGGGCGCGCCCGGATCTCACCATGCGATATCGCGGAGGGGTTTTTCGGACGCTCGTTAGACTGAGCCGACCGCGGTACGAATGCGTATGAGCGGACAGAGACGGATTGAGCGAGGAGCGCACGTGGGCCTTGTCGTGCAGAAGTACGGAGGCTCCTCCGTAGCCGATGCCGAGGGCATCAAGCGCGTCGCCAAGCGGATCGTGGAAGCGAAGCAGAACGGCAACCAGGTGGTTGCCGTGGTTTCCGCGATGGGCGACACGACGGACGAGCTGATCGATCTCGCCGAGCAGGTTTCCCCGATGCCTGCCGGGCGCGAGCTCGACATGCTGCTGACCGCCGGAGAGCGGATCTCCATGGCCCTGCTGGCCATGGCCATCAAAAAGCTGGGCCACGAGGCCCAGTCGTTCACCGGCAGCCAGGCAGGTGTCATCACCGACTCGGTCCACAACAAGGCCCGGATCATCGACGTCACGCCGGGCCGGATCAAGACCTCGGTGGACGAGGGCAACATCGCGATCGTCGCCGGTTTCCAGGGCGTCAGCCAGGACACCAAGGACATCACCACCCTCGGCCGCGGCGGCTCCGACACCACGGCGGTGGCGCTCGCCGCCGCCCTCGACGCCGACGTCTGCGAGATCTACACCGACGTCGACGGTGTGTTCACCGCCGACCCGCGGGTGGTGAAGAAGGCCCGGAAGATCGACTGGATCTCCTTCGAGGACATGCTCGAACTGGCGGCATCCGGGTCGAAGGTGCTGCTCCACCGCTGCGTGGAGTACGCCCGCCGGTACAACATCCCGATCCACGTCCGGTCCAGCTTCAGCGGACTTCAGGGCACCTGGGTCAGCAGCGAGCCGATTACGCAAGGGGACAAGCAGGTGGAGCAGGCTCTCATCTCCGGTGTCGCGCACGACACCTCCGAGGCCAAGGTCACGGTCGTCGGTGTGCCGGACAAGCCCGGCGAGGCGGCCTCGATCTTCCGCACGATCGCCGACGCCGAGATCAACATCGACATGGTCGTGCAGAACGTGTCCGCCGCCTCCACGGGCCTGACGGACATCTCCTTCACGCTGCCGAAGACCGAGGGCCGCAAGGCCATCGACGCGCTCGAGAAGAACAAGGCCGGCATCGGCTTCGACTCGCTGCGCTACGACGACCAGATCGGCAAGATCTCCCTCGTCGGCGCCGGTATGAAGACCAACCCGGGCGTCACGGCCGACTTCTTCACGGCCCTGTCCGACGCGGGCGTCAACATCGAGCTGATCTCGACCTCGGAGATCCGCATCTCGGTCGTCACGCGCGCCGACGACGTGCCCGAGGCCGTTCGCGCGGTGCACTCCGCGTTCGGGCTCGACTCCGACAGCGACGAGGCCGTCGTCTACGGAGGCACCGGCCGCTGATGGCCGGACCCGACCGAACCGGCCGGTCCGGACGCCCGACGCTCGCCGTGGTGGGAGCGACCGGAGCCGTCGGCACGGTCATGCTCCGGATCCTGTCCCAGCGGGCGGACATCTGGGGCGAGATCCGACTCGTCGCCTCCCCGCGCTCGGCCGGCCGCAAGCTGGCCGTGCGCGGCGAGGAGACCGAGGTCGTGGCGCTCGCCGAGGAGGTCTTCGACGGGGTCGACGTCGCCATGTTCGACGTCCCCGACGAGGTCGCCGAGCGGTGGGTGCCCCTCGCCGCCGCCAAGGGCGCGGTGGTCGTCGACAACTCCGGCGCGTTCCGGATGGACCCGGACGTGCCGCTCGTCGTGCCCGAGGTCAACCCGCACGCCGTGCGGATGCGCCCGCGCGGGATCATCGCCAACCCCAGCTGCACCACGCTCTCCATGATCGTCGCCCTGGGCGCGCTGCACGCCGAGTTCGGGCTGCGCGAGCTGGTCGCCTCCTCGTACCAGGCCGTCAGCGGCGCCGGGCGCGCCGGCGTGGAGATCCTGCGCCGGCAGCTCTCCCTCGTCGCGGGCACGGAGCTCGGCACCAGCCCCGGTGACGTCCGCCGGGCCGTCGGGGACCACACCGGGCCGTTCCCGGAGCCGGTCGCCCTGAACGTCGTGCCGTGGGCCGGTACGGCCCAGGAGGACGGCTGGTCCTCGGAGGAGCTGAAGGTGCGGGACGAGTCCCGCAAGATCCTCGGTCTGCCCGGCCTCCCCGTGGCCGTCACCTGTGTCCGCGTTCCGGTGATCACCACGCACTCCCTGACCGTGCACGCCCGCTTCGAGGGTGAGGTCACCGTCGGCAAGGCCCGCGAGATCCTCGCCACGGCGCCCGGGGTCGTGCTCTGCGACAACCCGGCCGCCGGGGAGTTCCCCACCCCGGCCGACGTGGTCGGCACCGATCCGACCTGGGTCGGGCGGGTCCGGCGGGCGCTGGACGACCCCACGGCGCTCGAACTGTTCGTGTGCGGGGACAATCTGCGCAAGGGCTCCGCCCTCAACACCGCGCAGATCGCCGAGCTGGTCGCGGCCGAGGTGTCCTGAACCCGGTGGTCCGCCCGGTTTTCGTGAAGTTTCGCCGTGCCGAAAATCCCCCGGCCGATGTCATAGGCGGTTTGTAGGATCTGCGGACGACATGTGAGCCGGTCGATGGAGCGGATCACTTGTCCCGGGCGCTTCGGCATCAGAGGATTTACCTCCCCGCTCTCCGCAACCGTGCGAAGGGCGGGGAGCGTCTTTGCGGTCACCCTTCGACCGTGGGAGCGCTTCATCAGGCGTGGGGACGCCTGGCACCGGGCGTGGGGACGTCCGGTCACATACGGACATAGGGGAAGAGCGGGACGCATGAGGGCATTTAATGCACCATCGGTTGTGCTGCCTGACGCGGGTAGACCGTCGACGGCGACGGTCGGCATGAAAGCGATGCCCGGCACGTACAACCCTGACAGGGGTACGCGTGTCCAACAGGCGTGGCAGAGGTACTCGACTTCAGCGCGGCACGCGGCACGGTCCTCCGACCGCCCCGTCCGGCGGCTCTCCGACCCCGCATGGCCGGTACGCCCGGTGGCATGCCGGTGATCGCGCCCGTGCCCGCAGCGCGGCCGGCCCGCATACCCAACCAGCGCGACGACGCGGAGGACGGCGTAGCGGCCGGTACCACCGTCGATCACCTCACCGAGACCTACCGGGCGCACTACCGCTCGCTGCTGGGTCTCGCGGCGCTCCTGCTCGACGACACCGCCTCCTGCGAGGACGTCGTCCAGGAGGCGTTCATCCGTGTCCACTCCGCCCGCAAGCGGGTCCGCGAGCCCGAGAAGACCCTGGCGTACCTGCGCCAGACCGTCGTCAACCTCTCGCGCTCCGCGCTGCGCCGCCGCATCCTCGGCCTGAAGCTGCTGTCGAAGCCCATGCCCGACATGGCCAGCGCCGAGGAAGGCGCCTACGACCAGCTGGAGCGCGACTCCCTGATCAAGGCGATGAAAGGGCTGCAGCGCCGTCAGCGCGAGGTGCTGGTGCTGCGGTACTTCGCGGACATGACCGAGGCGCAGGTCGCCGAGACGCTCGGCATATCGCTGGGCTCGGTCAAGGCGTACGGCTCGCGCGGTATCGCGGCGCTCAGGGTCGCCATGGAGGCACCGGTATGAGTGACGGCAACGGCGCGGGCGGCAAGGGGCGCGACCGCCCCGAGCCCGTCGAGCGCCTCGACGGGTGGCAGGCGCCGACCAGGCCGCACGGGCAAGATCCGAAGCAATCGCACGCTGGGAACGGAACTGTGAACCACGGCCCCGACGATCAGAACCCCGAAGGGTTCGACTCGGACGAGCTGGACCTGCGCACGATGCTGCACCAAGTGGTGCAGGAGGTGGAACCGCGCGACGGCACCCTGGACTACCTGCGGAAGGCGGTGCCGCAGCGGCGGGCCCGCAAGCGGCAGGCCGTCGTCGGCATGGCGGCCGCCGCCCTCTTCATCGGCACCGCCGTCCCCGCCCTCGTCCACGTCTCCAACGCCACCGGCTCCGACGCCAACCCGTCCGTCGCCGGGCACGCCTCCGAGGCCCAGGGCGGCGCGAGCGAGGGCAAGGGCCCGGACGGCGGCGAGAGCACTTCGGGCGGCTCCTCCGGCAAGACCGAGGACAAGGAGAAGGGCGACAAGAAGGAGAAGGACAAGGACCAGGGGCCCGGCGCCCCCACCGGCGCGTCCCAGGGCGGTACCGCCCCTTCCTCCACCGCCGCCGCCGGCATCCCGGTGTGCACGCCGGCCCAGCTCGGCCCCGCCTCCGGAAGCAGCAACGCCCCGGACTCCACGGGCGCGGTCTCCGGCTCCTTCCGCGTCGTCAACGTCTCCGGCGCGGCCTGCACGGTCACCGGCCCGGGCTCGGTCAGCGCGCTGCCGCAGGGCGCGGCCGACATGAGCAAGGTCGGCGCGGTCCGGCACACCGCCGGGGACGCGGCGGCCGGGCTCCTGCCCGACCCGTCCCTGGAGGCCGCCCAGCTGGTGCTCCAGCCGGGCCTCGGCTACGACGTGAGGTTCGCCTGGGTCCCCTCCGAGACCTGCCCCACCCCCGGCGGCAGCGTCGGCGATCCCGACCCGAGCCCGGACCCGACCCCGTCGGAGGACCCGGCGGCCACGGCCGGCACCTCCACCGGCGGCGACACGGGCACGGGCACGGCCCCCCAGCTGGCCACGGAGGACGGCACGGTCGACGGCAGCGTCGCGGTGGCCTACACCCCCGGCACCGGCTCGGACGGTACCTCGGTCACGGTGTCCAACGCCTGTGCGGGGACGGTGTACTGGACGGGAGTGCTGGCGGGGTCGTAACCGCCCGGACGTGAGCCTGCGTGCGGACGCGAGCCTGCGTGCGGGCGGGTCGGGGCGGGCGCACCGGCGGCCCGTTCCGCCCCGGCACCGGCTCGGACGGTACCTCGGTCACGGTGTCCAACGCCTGTGCGGGGACGGTGTACTGGACGGGAGTGCTGGCGGGGTCGTAACCGCCGT
>NZ_JBEOSZ010000007.1:50412-238127 GCF_040303285.1 Streptomyces sp. NPDC096046
CCCGGACGTGAGCCTGCGTGCGGACGCGAGCCTGCGTGCGGGCGGGTCGGGGCGGGCGCACCGGCGGCCCGTTCCGCCCCGGCACCGGCTCGGGCGGAGACGCAGACCCGGTGGTTCGGGCTGTGGGCCCGCCGGACGGGGCTGTACACCATGCCGCTCACCTCACGGCGGCATCCACGGCGACCGGCTCCTCGTCCGCCACCAGCCCCAGCTCCGCATCCCGCGCGAACTCCACCTCACGCCGCAGCAGCCGGAACCACATGAAGATCACGAAGCCCACGAAGGCGAACCACTCGGCCGTGTAGCCCAGGTTCTGGAAGGCCTTCAGATCCAGCCCCGAGTCCGGTGGCGCGGCGGCCGGCACCGCCGTCATCCCCGCGTCGGCCTTCGACAACGTGACCCAGGCGTCGTACACGTCGTACGGCACCAGGTTCACCAGTGACGCCGCGCTGATCGCCGACGTCTGCCCGGCGGGCAGCCCGCCCCGCGCACTGACCCCGTTGTCCCCCGGCGTCTCCGACGCCTGCAACGCCCCGGTGACGGTGACCTCACCGGCCGGCGGGGCGGGCACCTTCGCCGTGCCGGCGGAACCGGGCAGCCAGCCCCGCACCACCGGCAGCGCCTGGCCCGAGCCGGTCCGCAGCAGCGTCAGCACGTAGAAGCCCTGCCTGCCGTCGAGCTCCCGCCCGGGCACCAGCAACTGCTTGCCGTAGCGTCCGGTCGCGGTGACGAGCTTCCCGGACGTCGCCTTGTCCACCGGCAGCATGTCCGCGAGCGGCCGGGGCGCCTCGCGCCGCGCCTCGGAGACCTGCTCGGTCGCGGCGCGATGGTCCTGCACACGATCCTCGAACCGGCCCAGCTGCCAGGACCCCATGAAGATGCAGAAGGGGATGGACAACAGCACGAAGATGTTGATCCCCCACCATCGGGGCGTCAGCAGAAACCGGTACACACCCCCACGGTACGGGGCTCCCGGGCGGCCCCGGCCCGCGGGGTCGGCGCCGGGGCGGGCCGAGGGCGGTGCAGACGACGTCGTACGCCGGGGCCGGGACCGCGCCCGCGTCCGCCGCGTCGTGCACGTCCGCCGCGACGAACGCCGCCCGGTACGGGCCGAGGCCGAGGTCCCGGCCCGGCCCCCGGGCCAGTCGATCGCGGGGTTCGGAGAAGTCGAGCCGACGACGCGGGCGGCGCCGTGCCGGGCCCAGGACGGAGTGTCGGCCCGATGTGGCACCGCAGGTGCAGCAGAGAGCGGTTGCCGACCTCGCCCACCTCGGCGAGCTCGAGGGGCAGGGGGTCCTGACCGGGCGCGGTTGGCCTCGTTCCAGTCGGCCGGGTGGGAGAGTGCGAAAGTGCGATTCCTGACCTGCGCGGAGGGGGACTGGTGGAGGTTATCCACAGGCTGGGGACCTCGCCAGCGGATTGTCGGCCGGGACGGGCACTATGGGGCCATGACTGAGAGCAACGGGTCCGACGCGCGTCATCAGCGGGACCAGCACGAGCAGGACGTACGGCCGGGGCAGCAGGAGCGGATGCCGGAGTGGGAGAAGCGCTTTCGGGCGCCGCGGGTGTCCCTGCCCGACTGGGCGGAGGACGCACCGGACCGCTCCTTGTTCGTCTCGAACGCCACCGGGACCTACGAGTTGTACGCCTGGGACCGGTCGACGGGCGAGCAGCGTCAGGTGACGGACCGGCCGAACGGCACCACGGACGGCGTGCTGTCCCCGGACGGCGCGTGGATCTGGTGGTTCGACGACAAGGACGGCGACGAGTTCGGCGTGTGGCGCCGCCAGCCCTTCGAGGGCGGCCCGGACGAACCGGCCGCCGCGGGTCTGGAGGCCTCCTACCCGGCGGGCCTCGCCCTCGGGCGCGACGGGGGTACGGCCGTCGTGGGCCGTTCCACGGACGAGGACGGCACGACCATCCACCTCGTGCGCAGCGGCGGGGAACCGGTGGAGATCTACCGTCACCGCGAATCGGCCGGCGTCGGGGACCTCTCCCACGACGGCTCGCTCATCGCCGTCGAGCACACCGAGCACGGCGACGCGATGCATTCGGCGCTGCGCGTCCTGCGCCCCGACGGCACGGCGGTCGCCGACCTCGACGACACCGAGGGCGGCACCCGCGAGCTGGGCCTGGAGGTCCTCGGCTTCGCCCCCGTCGACGGCGACACGCGGCTGCTCATCGGCCACCAGCGCCGCGGCCGCTGGGAGCCCCTGGTGTGGGACGTGGCCACCGGCGAGCAGACGGACCTGGCACTGGAACTGCCGGGCGACGTCAGCGCCGAGTGGTACCCGGACGGCAGCGGTCTGCTCATCGCGCACAGCTTCGAGGCCCGCAGCGAGCTCTTCCGCTACGACCTGGCCGGCCGCGCCCTGACGGAGATCCCGACCCCGCCCGGCACGGTCTCCGGCGCGACGGCCCGGCCCGACGGCAGTGTGGAGTACCTGTGGTCCTCGGCCGCCGAGCCGCCGGCGGTCCGCTCCACGACGGGCGGTGTCGTGCTCGACCCGCCCGGCATGAAGTCCCCCGGCTCGGTGCCGGTGGAGGACGTGTGGGTGGAGGGGCCGGGAGGGCGCATCCACGCCCTCGTCCAGAAGCCGCAGGGCACCAACGGCCCGCTCCCCACGGTCTTCGACATCCACGGCGGCCCCACCTGGCACGACAGCGACTCCTTCGCCGCGGCCCCGGCTGCCTGGGTCGATCACGGCTACGCGGTGATCCGTGTCAACTACCGCGGCTCCACGGGCTACGGCCGTGCCTGGACGGACGCCCTGAAGCACCGGGTCGGCCTCATCGAGCTCGAGGACATCGCCGCCGTCCGCGCGTGGGCCGTCGGCTCCGGCCTGGCCGACCCCGAGCGCCTGATCCTCACCGGCGGCTCCTGGGGCGGCTACCTGACACTTCTCGGCCTCGGCGTCCAGCCCGACGTGTGGGCCCTCGGCATCGCGGCGGTCCCGGTCGCCGACTACGTCACGGCGTACCACGACGAGATGGAGGCGCTGAAGGCGATGGACCGCACCCTCCTCGGCGGCACCCCCGAGGAGGTCCCCGAGCGCTTCGAGGCCTCGTCCCCCCTCACCTACGTCGACCAGGTCAAGGCCCCGGTCTACATCTCGGCCGGTGTCAACGACCCGCGCTGCCCGATCCGCCAGATCGAGAACTACGTCAAGTGCCTGGAGGCGCGCGGCGCGGTCCACGAGGTCTACCGCTACGACGCCGGTCACGGCTCCCTGGTGGTGGACGAGCGGATCAAGCAGGTCAGGCTGGAGCTGGAGTTCGCCGAGCGGCACTTGGGCTCACGTCCGTAACCCGGGCCGGCGGGCGCCGACGGCATCGCAGCCGGGCCGGTGGTGATACCGCCGACCCGGCTGCGCGGCCGGGTCGGCAGTGATGCCGTCGGCTTGGGTTGTGCGGCCGGGTCGGCAGTGATGCCGCCGGTCCGGGTGGTGCGGACCGCTCGGTATGACCTTGGTCGGGAACGCTCCCCACGAGGAGAGGACCGCCTCACCGGGACGACCGGTTCCAGAAGGGGACGGTGCTGCCTGAACGCCCGGCCGTCCTCGTCCGTACGCCAGGGGAGGGAATGGGCAATGCCCTCGCGCACCACCGGAGGTACCGGGCCCGTGGCCACCACGAAGACCGCCCCGCACGACAACGCCGAGCGCGAGGACACCGAGGCGGGCGGCGGCGCGGAAGAGGACCGGCGCCTCGACTCCCCCCTCCTGCTGACCCTTCTGCTGCTCACGGCGGTGATGTTCCAGGACCCGATCCGCGGGGCCCTGGCCGCGCCTGTGATGCAGAGCTGGATGACGGTGTTCGTCGCCGTCATGGTCCAGGCCCTGCCGTTCCTGGTGCTCGGCGTGCTGCTGTCGGCGGCGATCGCGGTGTTCGTGCCGCCGTCGTTCTTCGCCCGGGCCCTGCCGAAACACCCCGCCCTGGCGGTCCCCGTCGCGGGCGCGGCGGGCGCGGTACTGCCGGGCTGCGAGTGCGCCTCCGTCCCGGTGGCCGGCGCTCTGGTCCGCCGAGGCGTCACACCCGCGGCGGCCCTGGCCTTCCTTCTCTCGGCGCCCGCCATCAACCCGATCGTGCTGACGGCCACGGCCGTGGCGTTCCCCGGCAACCCGGAGATGGTCCTGGCCCGCTTCGTAGCGAGCCTGCTGGTGGCCTGCTCGATGGGCTGGCTCTGGCACCGCCTCGGCCGCGCCGACTGGCTGCGTCCCCCGGAGCGGACGTCGTACGAGGGCCAGGGCAGGGGAGCGGCCTTCTGGGGCTCGGTCCGGCACGACGTGACGCACGCGGGCGGCTTCCTGGTGATCGGCGCGATGGCCGCGGCGACTCTGAAGGCGATGGTCCCGGCGGACTGGCTGGGCCTCGCGGCCGGCCACCCCGTGCTGTCGGTCCTGGTCCTGGCCGTTCTGGCCGTCCTGCTCTCCCTCTGCTCGGAAGCGGACGCGTTCGTGGCGGCGTCCCTGACCCAGTTCTCCCTGACCGCCCGTCTGACGTTCCTGGTGGTCGGCCCGATGATCGACCTGAAACTCTTCGCGATGCAGGCGGGCACCTTCGGCCGCGCCTTCGCCCTGCGCTTCGCCCCCGCCACCTTCGCCCTGGCCGTCGCGGTATCGGCCCTGACCGGAACGGTCCTGCTGTGAACCGACTGGCCCAGACGGCCCTCCTCTTCCTCCTCGGCGCGACCCTCCTGCACGCCGGCACGACCGACCTCTACCTGCGCTACGTCAAGGAGGGCCTGCGCCCCCTGGTCCTCCTGGCGGGCGCGGTCCTCATCACCACGGCGGCGGCAACCCTCTGGTACGACCGCCGCAGCCCCCACGCCCACGACCACCACCACGAACCCCGCGTGTCCTGGCTCCTCACGCTCCCGGTCCTCGCCCTGATCCTGGTAGCCCCGCCGGCCCTGGGCTCCTACAGCGCGGCCCACACCGGCACGGCCCTGACGAAGCCCTTGGGCTTCCCGGCCCTCCCCACCGGTGAGGCACCCCTGCGCCTCGCCGTGGCCGACTACGCCGGCCGCGCGATCTACGACGGCGGCCGCTCCCTGCGCGACCGTGAGTTGAAGATCACCGGCTTCATCACCCTGGACCGGACGGGCACCCCCTATCTGGTCCGCATGGGCCTCAACTGCTGCGCGGCGGACGCCCAGCCGGTCAAGATCGCACTGACGGGCGACGTCCCCCCGGTCCTGCGACCGGACACCTGGCTGGAGGTCACCGGCAGGTACACCCCCCGCCGCACGAAGGACCCGGTCAACAACGGCCCCATCCCGTACCTCCAGGTCACGACGGCCAGGCCGGTCCCCACCCCGCACGATCCGTACGACGAGACGTGGAACGCCTGAACTGCGGCTTGGCACCGGCCCTTTGGGGTACCCGTGAAGAACCGCTGATGAGCGAGGGATACGCATGACCACACTCCAGAGCGAGCACACGGCGCCATGGGACCGGCCGTTCCAGCCGGAGGCGGTCCGCGAGGAACTGGCGAAGGCCGACCACCGGGCGGGCCTGACCCTGGCCACCCTCGGCGCGACCCTGACCGCCCTCCTCACCGCGATCACCGCCGGCGTCATCACCCCCACCCAGTACGCGACGATCTCCCAACTCCTCCTCTGGACCGGCTGCGCGGCCTGCGCCCCCTCCCTGGTCCTCCTGAGCCTGGCGAGAAGGTCCCACCCGGCCACGACCGCTGGGTCCCCACCCCAGCTCCTGACCCACACCGCCTCCACCAAGCGCCGCCGCATACGCCAGGCGATGGCGTGGGGTGTGGTTTTCCTGGCCCTCACTTTGGCGGGGACGCTCGCCGGGCTGCTGTCCTAGCGCCGAACGGGCCACACACCGGGCGTCGAAAACGGACCGGCGCACCAGTCCGTCTACTCGCCGGTATTACGGCCGGTCGTCTCCGTAAGGAACGCCCGTTCGGTCAATTCAGGCTCGGACGCGAGAAATCAGGCCACATCTCTTCCCGTCTGTTTGCCGGAGCACGCCCCGACGGCAGCATGGTCAGGCTTGAACGGCGCGGTGCGCCGCGGAGTGAGACCGTCGGAGGTGCTGGTGAATCACGCGTGGCCGCCGTCCACCTTTCTTGGCCGGCTGCGGAACACGACACGCGAAGAACTCCTGACGCAGGGCACCTCGATCGCCTATCCGCCGCATCGCGCGTTGCTCCAGCAGGGCGACGAGAGCCGGCACGTCCTGCTGATCACGAGTGGTGTCGTCAAGGTCGTCGCCAGCGCGGAGAGCGGCTACGACATGCTGCTCGCCGTCCGCATAGCCGGGGACCTGGTGGGTGAGATGGCGGCTTTCGAGGATCGCCCGCGGTCCGGCACGGTGATCGCGTGCAGCGATGTGACCGCGCGGATCATCCAGGTGCGGGTGCTGGAGACCTTCCTCGGCCGCCACCCGGACGCCATGCGGGCCATCCTTCACATGCTGTCCGCCCGGCTGCGCTGGGCCAACCGGCGACGGGTCGACTTCCAGGCCTACGACTCCCTCACCCGTCTGGCCCGTGTCCTGGCCGAGTTGAGCCAGGCCTATGCCCAGCCCGTTCAGGACGGCGACGGCCGGCGGTGCGACCTCGGGGTGACGCTCACCCAGAGGGAACTCGCCTCGCTGGCCGGGCTGAAGCTCAACACGGCCGAAAAGAGCCTGGCCGCACTGACAGCACAGGGACTGGTGGAACGCAGTTACCGAAACATAACCATCTGTGACGTCCCGAAACTGCTTGAATTCGCCAAAGTCGTGGCCGACAACCCGTATTAGTACGGGATCACTTCTCGCCCCCTCTCCTAGCCTCTCGTGCAGCACTTCGTGAGCGGTGTCCGCTCATGGCATGAGAGAGGAATGATCCGGTGGTGGAGTGGTCCGGTTTCTGTCCCTGCGCCTGTATAGCCGTGGACGCGGAGGCCTATGGTGGAAAGAACGACCGTAGACAGTCCCAGGCGCAGCACGATCTGCCGCGGATTCTCGACGCCGCCGCCAGAGGCGCCGGCTTGGACCGCGCACAGTGGCAGATCCAGCGCAAGGGTGACGAGCAGCTCGCGGTGCGTCCCTTGGACGGCACCGAGCCGCGTCTGGTCGACGACTACATTCGCCATCTCGTCGCCGAGCTGCGCGCATACAACTCCCAGCGGCTCCCCGAGGCCCGGATGCGGTTGCGGGCGGTCGTCCACCAGGGGCTGGTGGAGCTCGCCGACAACGGCTTCGCCGGCACGGCCGTGGTGGCCACCGCGCGCCTGCTGACCGGGCGTCCGCTCTACGACGCCCTGGCCGCACACCCCGACGCCGACCTGGCGCTGTTGTTGTCCGACGACGTGTTCCGGTCCACCGTGGCGGGCGGACACACGACCCTGTCCACCGTGGACTTCACCCGCGTCACCGTGCGGGTGAAGGAGTACGAGGCCACGGCCTGGCTGTGGGTGCCCGCGCCGGCCGTAGCCTCGCGTGAGCCCGGGGCCGCGCAGCGGGGGAAGCACGCGGCCCCGGTGCCGGGGGAGCCCGCGGCGGGCCGGTCGGAGCCGGCCGCCGCGGGCGGGCCGGCGATCAGCAACGAGTATCAGAGCGACCATCTCAACGTGACCAACATCGCCGGCCCGGTGGACGCCCGCGGGGCCGTCTTCGGCTTCGGGAGTGCCGGTGGCTGACGGCACGGACGCGGACGGCGGTCTGGACATTCCACCAGTCGCCACCCCCGACGAGGTCGCCGAGCTGAGCCCTGCGGACGACACCGGCGGCGCACGGCAGGCCGGTGACGAGGGCGTGGGTCCGGATAAGCCCTCCGAGCAGCGCGGGGAGCCGGACGAACGGCAGGAGGACGACCGCGGCTACGACGACCTCCGCCGCGTCCACCAGCTCGTCAACAACAACTTCTACGGCGTCGTCGACGCCGCGGGAGCGGCGTTCGGCTTCGGTGCCCCCTCGTCCCCGGGCCTCGCCCCCGGCACCATCGAGCCCGAGGAGGCGGACCGGGCCCTGCGGTTCCACCTGCCCCCGCGGCCCTGCTTCGACGAGGCGCTCGGCAAGCTGCGCGAGAACGCGCTCGTGGTGCTGACCGGCCAGGACGGCTGCGGCCGGGGCGCGGGGGCGCTCGCCCTGCTCAGGGAGATCCTGGGGGACGACGCCAGGCTGCGCAGCCTCTCACCCGCCAACGCCCTCGCCGACCTCGCCGCGTCACAGGACCTCAGGCGAGGGCAGGGGTACGTCATCCTCGACTACGTCGGGGAGCCGGCCCACCACGCCGTGCAGGCCTACGACATCAGGCGGCTGAGCGAGGAACTGGGCCACAAGGGGTCGTACCTGGTGATCACGGCGGGCGACACGGCCCGCCGGCGACTGGCGCTGCGAGACCACTGCGTGCCGTGGCGGGCCCCGGACCCCGCCGAGCTGTTCGGCCACTGCCGGAGGAAGCTGCCCGATCCGGGCCTCACGCCGGACACCGAACGGGAACTGGAGCAGCGCGTCAGCGAGCAGAGGCGGCCGAGGGATGTCGTCGAGGCGGCCCTGGCCCTGTCCCGGGACGGTGCGGACAAGGCACTGGACATCCTGCGGGACACGTGCCGGGAACGGGTCGAGGAGTGGTTCCGTGGCAAACCGTCCGCGGACGACCTCCTCCCGCTCGCCGCACTGGCCTTCCTGGAAGGCATCCCGGAGCGGACGTTCGAAAAGGAGTGCGCCGCCCTCGCCGCCCAGGTGCGCAACTGGGAGCAGAGCGGCGAGACGCCCGTCGCCGAGCCGGACGACGAGGCGGTGAAGCCGCCGGGCGGCGCCGTCGCCCGGCAGTCCCGGGCCCGGTGGAAGGAGCGGGCGGTCGAACTCGTGACCACCGAGCACCGCCCCGGGCCGGGCCGGGACGCCCGGCGCAGCGAACGGCGTCTGGTCTTCACCTCACCGCGCGTCCGGGAGCTCGTCATCGCGGCGCTGCACGACCTGTACGGCTACGAGCTTTGGTACCCGCTGCGTCTGTGGCTGGGCGACCTCGCCCTGAACGGCGACCTGGACACCCGTACCGAAGTGGCCCGCGGTGTCGCTCTCCTGGCCCGACACGCCCTCGTCGAGGTCGACGAGAACCTGCTGAAGGTGTGGTCCGAGGGACTCACCAACCAACGGGTCACCGCCGCGCTGACGCTCCAGTTCATGTGCGACGTCGAGCACCTGGCGTCGCAGGCCCTCAACATCGTCCTGAGCTGGACGGACAACAGCGGCCAGGGCCGTGCCGTGACGGCGGCCATGGCACTGACGGGCCGCCTGGGCTCCCTCTACCGTCTGGAGGCGCTCAACCAGCTGTGGTTCCTGAGCCTGCGCGGGGAGCGGGTCGCGTTCTCGGCCCGCCGCTCGCTGGTCCTGCTGCTGCAGACCGCGGAACACGACCCCGAAGGCGCCCTGTTCATTCTCCGGTACGTGCGGACCGTGATCGTGAGGTCGGCGCAGGGGTCGCGGGAGCGGTCGGTCGCGCTGCGGATCAGCGTCCAGCTCTTGGAGGCCGTCCGGCTGGAGACAGCCGAGCCCGTCACCGCGGCCCTCCTGCGCACCGTGCCGGACAGCGCCCGCCACCTCGGCTCCCTGTGGGCCGACGTCCTGCACAGCGGCAACCGGAGCCGGGCGGTGAGCGCGCTGTGCCGGACGCTGGTGCAGTTGCGGGACGACCCGTCCGTCACCGGCGCCGTGCACGAACTGGGCGAGGCCATGCGCACGACCATGACGCCACGCCAGTGGGCCGCCCTGTGCCACCACCTGTCCATCGCCCTGAAGCACCCCGACTACGCGATTCCCGGTGCCCGCCAACTGGCACAGGTGCTCCTCGGCTCACTGCGCGGCCGGCCGCCGGCGGGCCCCCGGCGCTCCGCCGCCCCCCTCATATCCACCCCGCCCTTCCCTTCCGCACAAGGAGGCCGAAGCAAGTGAACTACCCGGTCATCGCCGAGCACATCCTGGCCACGGTCCAGGGCACCTGGTGGTCTCGGCGCCGCCGCCGCGAGGACGTGCCGCCGCTGCCGCCCGGCGCGGTCCACGTCTTCAGGATCGGCGGGAACTACCGCACGTTCCCCGAGGGCATGGTGTTCGACGCGTCCCACCCGGACGTGCTCGACGCCTCCTCGGTCAGCCTGGTCGACACCCGGGCCCGACTGGTCGAGGTGGAGCGCACGCTCCCGTCGGTGAGCGAGGCGGACAACTTCACGGTGCGGGCGGCCTTCACCTGCCAGGTGACCGACCCGACCGTCATCGCCCGGCAGGGCATCATCGATGTCACCGTGCCGCTGCGCGCCTACCTGATGGGCGACGCCGACCTGCCGAGGGTGAGCGCCGGACACCGCGTCGAGGAGGTCAACGCCGTACGGACAGAGGTCAGTCACCGTATGACCGCCTACAGCGCGATCGTGCCGCCGCGGGTCGCGGGCATGAGCGTGGAGTTCGTCAGCGCCGAGGTGCACGCCTCCGACGATCTGCGCGACTGGGAACAGAAGGTGCGCGACGAGCGGCGCGCCTGGGAACTCCAGCGGGGTCAGCGCGACTTCGAGACCGAGGACGCCCGGCGCATCGCGGAACTGCTCTCCCAGGGGTCCGACCACGTGGACGCCTTCGGCATCGCCCGGCAGGAGATCGACGTCACGCAGGCGGCCGCCCGCATCCACCGGCTCACCGATGAGGAGTCGGCCCGCCGCCACGCGGCCGAGGCGTCCGACCGGGCCCACGCGCAGGCGCGGGAGACGGCGGAGGCACAGATCCGCCGTGACATGCTGCTGACGCTGCTGCGGCAGATGGGAACCAGCGAGTACGTCGACTACCACCAGGTCCTGGACCAGGTCCTGCGGGAGACGGGCGGCCAGGCGGTGTCCGGCATCGCCGCCGCCGACACCGCCCGCATGGTGGAGTCGGGCCAGGGACGCCCGGCCCGCCCGGCAGCCGGCCGGGGCGGATCGCACGAAGCGCAGGGCGGTTTCGTCAGGGACGAGGACGATCTCGTTGACTGACTCCCTCACGCACCCTGTGACGAACCCCGGTCCGCCGGACGGCACGAGAACCGGTGACGCGACCGCCGCCCGCCCCGAGGCCCGCCGAGCCGCGTCGCGTGGCACAGGGGCGGAGCCGCCGGCTCGCGGCACGGGGAACCGGCCCAGGGCCCGCATCACCCGCCGCCCCGTCGACCTCGACGCCGCACGACGCCTGCGTTCCCTCACCGGTGTCGACGAGGAACTGCTGGCCAGGGTCAGGTACGAGCGGAGCAAGTACACGGCCCTCGGCGGGGTGGTGCTGGGCACCTCCGTCATAGCGGCGTTCTCCATGTGGAACTTCGCCACCGAGGCGCTCGGCAGGGTCTCCCTCGTGGCCTTGGTCCCGACGGTCATCTGGATGCTGTTCGTCCTCAACCTCGACCGCTGGCTGGTCACGCCCCAGCCGAACGCCCGCCGACGGGCCGGCCCCCTCGTCACGCGACTGCTGATCGCGCTCCTGCTCGGTGTGGTGATCGCGGAGCCGCTGGTGCTGCGCATCTTCCAGACGGCCATCGAGGAACGCGTGGCGGACGAACGTACGGATGCCGTCGACCGGTTGCGCACGAACCTCGTCCGCTGCAACCCCGTACCGGCCACGACGCGGCCCGTCACGCCCAAGGGCTGCGACGGGACGTACGTCCTCTCCTTCGGCGCGACGCCCGGTGAACGGGGCGAGGAACTGGCCGCCCTGCGCTCGGACGCCGCGACCCTGCAGAAGCGAGTGGACCGGGACACCTCCAGGCTGGAGGCCATCGACTCCGAGGTGCGGGACGAGTGCCGCCGGCTGGTCCGCATGGCCGCGAGCGGCCTGTACCAGCGGACCTCCGAGTGCCTGCGCCTGCGCGACAAGGCACAGGACTACCGGACCACTCACCGCACGAGCGAGAACGAGAAGCGCCTCACCGGCATGAACAACCGCATCTCGAAGATCGAGGGCGAGCTGACCTCGTCGCGCGGGGCGTTCCTCAAGGCCCGCGCCGACGGCATCGAGCGGCGGCTGGAGGAGGAGCGCGCCAAGCAGAAGGAGATCGGCGTCCTGGAACGGATCCGGGCGCTCGACGAACTGGCCGCCGGCAACGCGGTGCTGTTCGTGGGCATCTGGCTGGTCCGCCTGCTGTTCGTCCTCCTCGACATGCTCCCCGTGCTGGTGAAGTACCTGAGCGGGGACACCGCGTACGACCGGATGCTCAGCAGCGAGAGCAACAGCGCGGTCAAGATCCACGGCGAGGAGGTCCGGCTCGCCGAGCGCCGGGCCATGGCGGACCTCGAGATCGCCCAGGACGCCATCGAACAGGACGTCCGGCGGCACCGCGCCGAGTCGGAGGCGGAGTCCAGGGAGCACACGGCGGCGATGAACATCCGGGTCAGGCAGGCCGTGAACGCGCTGGAGGACGAGATCCGCCGGTCGTCGACGGTCTGACGCACCCGCCCGCACAACGGCCGCCCCGCACGCCGGGGCGGCCGCCCGGCACCGACGGCAAGGAGGAGGGACACATGACCCCACCCGGAGGCGATGCAGGCCCGGACCCGGACATCGGCGCCGGCCGAGGGGCGGAACTCGCCAGGGTCCTGCTGGCCGAGGTTCGTGAGGAACTGGTGAGAGCCGACAACAAGGCCGGTCTGATGCTGGCGTCCCTCGGCGCGGCCCTCACCGCCCTGCTCGGCGCGATCGGCAGCGGTGTGATCGCCCCGCGGCTGTACGCACCGGTCGCGCAGTTCCTCCTCTGGGCGGGCTGCGCCGCCTGCGTGCCGGCACTCGTCCTGCTGGGCCTGGCCGTGACCCCGCGGCTGGGAAAGCCCCGGCATCTCCGATCCCACTACTTCGGCGACGCGGCGCTGGCGATGTCGGTCGCCCACCTGGAACGGACGGTCCGCCACACCGACCCGGTCTCCCGGGACCTGAGCCAACTGGCCATCCTGTCCCAGACCGCCTGGACCAAGTACCGCTGCATACGCCACGCACTGGCGTGGGGCACCGCCTTCGTCACACTCACGCTGCTGGGCATAGTGACAGGAGCGTCGACGTAGCCGGACATCCACAGAGACCCGAAAGGGGCCTGGTCCACTGGATCAGGCCCCTTTGGTCATTCCACTGTCGGGGTGGCGGGATTTGAACCCACGACCTCTTCGTCCCGAACGAAGCGCGCTGCCAAGCTGCGCTACACCCCGATGTCGCTGCTGTCGCGGCGACGACGTTTACTTTAGCCCACCGGTGGCTAGAGACGAAATCCGGTTTTCCAGCGGTGGCGGATGGGTTTCGGGCGGCGGGCGCGGTCGAGGGCCACGAGGAGCGCGGCCAGGGCGTAGAAGGAGAGGCCCAGGAGGAGGGCGTTGCCGAGGACGCGTTTGAAGCCGTCCTGGCCGACGTCCAGGAACGGGTAGAGATAGCGGTCCTGGGTGCCCGGGAGGAGCAGCTCGCCTCGGACGAGGCAGAAGGCCAGGTAGGCCAGGGGGTAGAGGAGCCAGGTGCTGGCCTGGCGGAGGTGCAGGCGGCCGGGGGGCGTCAGCAGGAGCCAGTCCAGTACCGCTGTTATCGGGGTCACCGTGTACAGCAGGCCGTGGGAGAGGGCCTGCCAGCCCGTCGGGGCGGCCGCCTCGCCCGTGAGGGAGAAGGGGCTTGACTGGTTCGCCAGCAGCAGGTGGTGCACCAGGGCCGCGATGACGACGTAGAGCAGCGTCGCGCCCAGCAGGGCACTGGACAAGGGGCGGCGGGCCGTCCACGCGCGGCGGGCGGAGAGGGCCATGACCAGCGCCAGCAGCATGTTGCTCTGGATCGCGAAGTGGCTGAGGGCCCGGGACGGGTCGCCGAGGAACAGCTCCAGTGTCACGCCCGCGGCCGCCACGAGGGCGACCAGCAGGCGGTAGGCGGCGGCCGCGGGGCGGCGCACCGGGGTGACGACGGCCGTGGCGGGCACGGGAGTGTGCTTCAGCGCCGGCGGGGACGGGATCGCGGGGAGGTCCGGGATGTCCCGGGGTATCGGGGCGGTCATGCCCTCACGCTGGCAGGAACGGACAAAGGGGGCGATCTGGGTGGGGCCGTGTGGGGTACCCGGCCGGGTCCCCTCGCGCTACCTCTGGTGTCCACCCGTCGGCTCGGCCCGGGCTCCTTGGTCTGCCTCCGCTGATGCCCGCGCGCTTCCCTTCGGGCCCTCGCGCTACCCCGTGGGGTCGTCGCCTGGCCTCGGGCCCTCGCGCTACCCCGTGGGATCGTCGCCTGGCCTCGGGCTCGCGCCACTCCGTGGAGGATCGCCGCGCTGCCCCCGGATCGTCCCCCTACCCCGTAGGACCCGTCGCGCTTCCGCTCGGCCCCTTGCCCGCCCTACCTCCCCACGTCCTCACGCTCGACCAGCGTCAGCAACGTGGCCTCCGGAGGGCAAGAGAACCGTACGGGTGTGTAGCGGTTCGTGCCGCAGCCCGCCGAGACGTGGAGGTACGACGTACGACCCTGCGCCGTGTGCGTGGACAGGCCCTTCACCCGGTCCGTGTCGAGGTCGCAGTTGGTGACCAGGGCGCCGTAGAAGGGGATGCACAGCTGGCCGCCGTGGGTGTGGCCGGCCAGGATCAGGGGGTAGGCGTCGGCTGTGAAGGCGTCCAGGGTGCGCAGGTACGGGGCGTGCACGACGCCCATCGAGAAGTCCGCCGCCTCGGACGGGCCGCCCGCCACCCGCGCGTAGCGGTCCCGCTTGATGTGCGGGTCGTCCAGGCCCGTGAGCTCCACCGAAACGCCCTCGAGTTTGAGCTCGCCGCGCGCGTTCGTCAGGTTCAGCCAGCCCGCCGCGTCGAAACCGTCGCGCAGGTCCTCCCACGGGTTGTGCACCACGCCCTCGGCCGGCGCGTTGCCGTTGAGCCCATGGCGGCCCTGCGCCTTCTCGAGCAGGTAGCGGGCGGGGTTGCGCAGTTTGGGGCCGTAGTAGTCGTTGGAGCCGAAGACGTAGGCGCCGGGGAACTCCATCAGGGGTCCGAGCGCGTCCATGACCTCCGGCACGCCCTCCGGGTCGGAGAGGTTGTCGCCCGTGTTGATCACGAAGTCGGGGCGCAGACCCGCCAGGGACCGCAGCCAGCGCTGCTTCTTGCGCTGCCCGCCGACCATATGGATGTCGGAGACCTGCAGCACACGCAGGGGGCGCGTTCCCGGGGGCAGGACCGGGACGGTGACCCGGCGGAGGCGGAAGGAGCGGGCCTCGAAGCCCGCGGCGTACAGCAGACCGGCGGCACCAGCCGCCGTGATTCCCAGGGGGACTCCGTATCGCGCGCGCATACGACCATCGTGTCAGATGCCGGCCGCTGCCCGTGCCCGGCCGCTGCCCGTGCCCGGCCGCTGCCCGTGCCCGGGCGCCGTCCGAAATCCTTGACGGCACTGGGGCTTTCGGTGGACGCCGAGCAAATCGAGGGGCGCCGCTCGTCCCGCACCTGCGACAATCGGCCCCATGACCACGCTCAAGTCGAAGCTGCAGGAAGACCTCAACGTTGCGATCAAGGAGCGCGACGAGCTCCGCTCCTCGACGCTCCGGCTGACGCTCGCCGCGATCACCAAGGAGGAGGTCGCGGGCAAGGAGAAGCGCGAGCTCTCCGACGACGAGGTCCAGAAGGTGATCACGCGGGAGGCGAAGAAGCGGCGTGAGGCGGCCGACGCCTTCGCGCAGGGTGGTCGTGCCGAGCAGGCCGAGCGGGAGAAGGCGGAGGGCGAGGTGCTCGCCACCTATCTGCCGCAGCAGCTGTCGGACGAGCAGCTCCAGGAGATCGTCGCCCAGGCCGTCGAGGAGGCCAAGGCGGCCGGTGCCGAGGGGCCGCGGGCCATGGGCGCGGTCATGAAGATCGTGAACCCGAAGGTGGCGGGCCAGGCCGAGGGCGGCCGTGTCGCCGCCGTGGTGAAGAAGCTGCTGGCCGGCTGACCTCTCAGCCGGACGAAGACGGCCCCCTTCCTCCCCGCACGGGGAGGAAGGGGGCCGTCGCGTCACTGCCGCGGCTCAGCCGGACCGGCCGCCGTTGCCGTTTCCGCCGTTGCCCTGGCCCCGGAAGAAGCCCTCCGGGATGGAGAACGAAGGCGTGGGCTCGTCGCCGCCTCCGCCGTTGTTGCCGCCGACCAGACCGCCGATGAAGCCGTCGTTGTCGCCGTTGCCCCCGTCGTCGCGGCCGCCGCCCCCGTCCTCGCGGTCACCGTCGCCGCGGTCCCGCGGCCTGCTGTCGGGGATGTGGACGTCGTTGAAGTCCTCGACGGGCTTGCCCTCCAGCGCGCCGGACATCATGTCGCCCCAGATCGGGCCGGGAACCTCGCCACCGAAGACCTTGCTGTGGGACCGGCCGCCGATGGTGATGCCGATCATCTTCCGCTTGTGCGCGGGGTCGCCGACCCACACGGCACCGGCCATGTTCGGCGTGTAGCCCACGAACCAGGCCGCGTAGCGCTCGTCCGTCGTACCGGTCTTACCGGCGCTGGGGCGGCTGCCGAGGCCGGCCTTCTTACCCGTACCGTCCTCGACGACGCCCTTCAGCAGGGTGTTGATGGTGTCGGCGGTGTTCTCCGACATCGCGCGCGAGCAGGTCGACTTCGGGACCTTGAACGACGTGGTCTTGTCGCCGACGCGCCGGTTGACCGACTCGATGGCGACCGGCGTGCAGTACATGCCGCGCGAGGCGAAGGTCGCGTACGCGTTCGCCATGGTCAGCGGGGACATCTCCTGGGTGCCCAGGGCGATGGAGGGCACCTGCGGCATCTTGTCGCCGTCGGCCCGCACGACGCCCATCTTCTTCGCCATCGTCGTCACCGGGCAGATGCCGATGTCGCTGATCATCTGCACGTAGTAGGTGTTGACCGACTTGGCGGTCGCCTCCCGCATGTCGTAGGGGCCGACCTCGGAGGAGTTCTCGTTCTCCAGCTTGGCCGGGTTGTCGGGGTCGTTCACCCACCGCTTGCCGCCACAGGCCGAGACCGGGCTCGGGTACGGCATCTGGTACGGCGACGAGTACACCTTGTTCGCCGGCATGCCGTCCTCGAGGGCGGCGGCGGCCACGATCGGCTTGAACGTCGAACCGGGCTGGTAACCCATGCCGCCGCCCATGTCGCCGTCGACGGACAGGTTGAGGGTCGTCTCGCCCTTCTTGGTGTTCACGCCGTAGGGACGGGACTGGCCCATGGCGAGGATCTTGCCGGTACCGGGCTGGACGAGGGTGGCGGCGGTGGCCACGTCGTCGCTCTGGTAGACGTGCTCCTTGATGGAGGCCTGCGCCGCCTTCTGGGCCTGCGGGTCCAAGGTCGTGCGGATGGTGAGACCGCCCTGGTTCCAGATCTTCGCGCGCTTCTCCTTGGTCTTGCCGAAGACCGGGTCGTTCAGGAAGACCTCGCGCACGTAGTCGCAGAAGAAGCCGGCGCCCTTGACGGCGGTGATGCAGCCGTTCTTGGGCTTGCTGACCTTCAGGCCGAGCGGTGCCTTCATCGCCTCGGCGGCCTGCGCCTTGGAGATGTCTCCGACGGCCGCCATGCGCCGCAGCACGGTGTTGCGGCGCTTGGTGGCCTCCGCCTCGTCGTTCACCGGGTCGTACCGGCTGGGCGACTGGACGATGCCGGCGAGCAGGGCCGACTGCTCCAGGCTGAGGTCCTTGGCGGACCTGGAGAAGTAACGCTGGGCGGCGGCCTCGACACCGTAGGCCTGCTGGCCGAAGAACGTGATGTTCAGGTAGTTCTCGAGGATCTTCTTCTTGCCCAGCTCCTCCTCGACCTGGATCGCGTACTTGAGCTCGCGGATCTTGCGGCCGATGGTCTGCTGGGTGGCCTGCGCGACCTTGGTCGGGTCGTCGCCCGCCTCCTCGACGAAGACGTTCTTCACGTACTGCTGCGTCAGGGTGGAGGCGCCCTCGGAGACCTCGCCGGTCTGGGCGTTCTTGTTGAGGGCGCGCAGGACGCCCTTCAGGTCGACCGCGCCGTGCTGGTAGAAGCGCGAGTCCTCGATGGCGACGATCGCCTTCTGCATGTACGGCGAGATGTCCTTGAGGGGGACCACCGTGCGGTCGCGTGAGTAGACCGTGGCGATGGGGCCGCCGTCGGCGTCGAGGATGGTGGTGCGCTGACTCAGCGGCGGTGCCTTCATGGTGGCCGGAAGATCGTCGAAGCTCTCGACCGATCCCTTGGCCGCCAGTCCCAGCGCGCCCACCGCCGGGAGCGCGATGCCGGCCAGCACGGCTCCCGCGAGGACGCTGACACCGAGGAACTTGGCGGCCTGCTGCGTGGGAGACAGACCACCGCCCGAACGCTTTTTTGGCATGAGGGCAGCCTACGTTCTCATTCGCCGGACAGGCGTATAGGCCTTGGCCTAAGCTGCTCTCACTGTCACAGCAGCGAGGTCACGTATCAATACGTCCGGCGACCCCGAATCGTTCCGGGTGTTCCCCGATTTTTTGGTGGGGCCGTGTCCGAATCCGCCTCGTGTGTCATGCGGCGTCCGTTGTGACGCAACTGAACTGTACCGGTTTGTCGGGAAAGTTGCGTATGTCGTCAGCTCACTCCCCCGGGTGATCTGCCGCTTACCCATAGTCCGTTCGGGCCATTCAAGATTGGGCCCGAAGGGGGTGTTGCGCTGTGCCCACCTTCCGTAACGTCCTCAACTGGCGGCGGTGAATATGCCGCTGCCGCCGTGGGGGAGCCTCGATTCGGGAGAGGACGGCGCCGGTATGGGCTGGGTAACCGACTGGAGTGCGCAGGCGGCCTGCCGCACTACCGATCCGGATGAACTGTTCGTTCAAGGAGCAGCGCAGAACAGGGCCAAGGCGGTGTGCACCGGATGCCCGGTGCGCACGGAGTGCCTGGCCGACGCGCTCGACAACCGCGTCGAGTTCGGCGTGTGGGGAGGCATGACGGAACGGGAGCGCCGCGCACTGCTGCGCAGGCGTCCCACCGTGACCTCCTGGCGCCGGCTCCTGGAGACGGCGCGCACGGAGTACGAGCGGGGGTGCGGTGTCATGCCCCTCGACGACGACGAGATCTACGAGAACTACGCGGCGGTGAGCTGAGGACTCCGACTCCCCTCCGCGACCAGATCCAGGCGGCGGTGAGCTCAGACTTCCCTCGCGGAGGGACTCCTCTCCGGGAGTTGTTCAGGTCCAGGTCCGAGGGCCCGTTGCCGGGCCCTTCGCCACCGACTGGAGCCTCACCATTGCCTGTGAGCCCTGCCATCGACTATGAGCCCTACAGTCGTCGCTCACGGGCGTTACGCCCTCGCCGGGTTGCCCTCAGGCGGTCGCCTCGGGCGGTTCGGGCTGGTCGGCGGGGTCGGGAAGCTCTCGCTCGTCGGCCGCGAGCCGGTGGCCGATGGCGCGCAGTCCCGCGAGGTCGTGCACATCGCCGGGCAGCGCGGCCACTTCCGTCACGGCCACCTCGGGGTGGAGCGCGGTGAAGCGGTCACGCGTGCGCTGCTCACGGGAGAGCAACTGCATGCGATCGGCGTGCAGCCTCAACAGGCCGGCCGTGAGCTGGTCGACGGACCGCTCGGGGTCCTCCGCGTGCTCGGTCGCCTCGGCGTCTTCGGTGGGGGAGCCACCCTCGGGAGCCGATGCCGGAGCCCGAGCTGGTGTTCCGGGCGTGGGAGAGTCTGAACTGTTGTGTGTGTCGGGGGAGTTACGAAGTACTGCTTTCCCGCCCTCCTGATCCACAATGCGGGGCTCTTCAAGATTTTCCGCGGCGGCGAGCGCCCGCTCGGCCGACAACCGGTCGGCGCCGCTGCCGTGCACCCGGTTGAGCACCAGACCGGCGAGCGGCATGTCCTCCGCGGCCAGCCGCTCCACGAAGTAGGCGGCCTCGCGCAGCGCGTCCCGCTCCGGGGCCGCGACCACGAGAAACGCCGTGCCGGGCGCTTGGAGCAGCTTGTACGTCGCGTCCGCGCGGGTGCGGAAGCCGCCGAAGGTCGTGTCCATCGCCGAGACGAACGTCTGGACGTCCTTGAGGAGCTGACCGCCGAGCAGCTTGCCGAGGGTGCCGGTCATCATCGACATCCCGACGTTCAGGAACTTCATCCCGGCGCGACCGCCCAGCTTCGCCGGTGCGGTCAGCAGCCGGATCAGCCGGCCGTCCAGGAACGACCCGAGCCGCTTGGGCGCGTCCAGGAAGTCCAGCGCCGAGCGGGACGGCGGGGTGTCGACGATGATCAGGTCCCACTCGTCCCGGGCGCGCAGCTGCCCGAGCTTCTCCATCGCCATGTACTCCTGCGTGCCCGCGAAGCCCGCGGAGAGCGACTGGTAGAAGGGGTTGCCCAGGATGGCGGCCGCCCGCTCACCGTCCGCGTGCGCCTCGACGATCTCGTCGAAGGTGCGCTTCATGTCGAGCATCATCGCGTGCAGCTCGCCGCCCGCGGAGTCGTCGATGCCCTTCACCCGGCGCGGGGTGTTGTCCAGCGAGTCGATGCCCATGGACTGGGCGAGCCGGCGGGCCGGATCGATGGTCAGGACGACCACCTTGCGGCCCCGCTCGGCCGCGCGCAGGCCCAGCGCCGCCGCGGTGGTGGTCTTGCCGACCCCGCCCGAGCCGCAGCAGACCACGATCCGAGTGGTGGGGTCCTCCAGCAGCGGATCGATGTCGAGCAGGCGTGCGGGGGCGAGGTGCGGGCGGGCCGGGTCGTGGGTGTGCGCCGGGTCCGGACGGCTCATGACATCCCCTGCTTCCGACTCATGACGGGCCTTGACCGTCTGTCCTGGCTCATGACACGCCCTGCTCGCGCAGCTCGCGGGCCAGCTCGTACAGCCCCGCCAGATCCATGCCCTCGGCGAACAGCGGCAGTTCGTGCAGCGGCAGGTCCAGCTCGGTCAGGACCGCACGCTGCTCGTGCTCCAGCGTGTACCGCTCGGCGTACTCCGCGGCCTGCGCGAGCAGCGGGTCCACCAGCCGCTCGGCGTGCCCGCCGCGCCGCGCCCCACCGAGCCCGGCGGCCGACAGGGACCGCGCGACAGTGGAACGCGGGACCGTGCGTACGAGTTCCAGATCGGTCTCGTCCAACACCTCCGGGCGGACCATGTTCACGATGATCCGCCCCACCGGTAGCCGGGCCGAACGCAGCTCGGCGATGCCGTCCGCGGTCTCCTGGACGGGCATCTCCTCCAGCAGCGTCACCAGGTGCACGGCCGTCTCCGGCGACTTCAGCACCCGCATCACGGCCTGCGCCTGATTGTGTATCGGGCCGATCTTGGCGAGGCCCGCGACCTCGTCGTTCACGTTCAGGAAGCGGGTGATCCGCCCCGTCGGCGGGGCGTCCATGACGACGTAGTCGTACGCGAAGCGGCCGCTGCGCTCCTTGCGCCGCACCGCCTCGCAGGCCTTTCCGGTCAGGAGGACGTCCCTGAGGCCGGGCGCGATGGTGGTGGCGAAGTCGATCGCGCCGAGCTTCTTCAGGGCCCGCCCGGCGCTGCCCAGCTTGTAGAACATCTGGAGGTAGTCCAGAAGGGCCAGTTCGGGGTCGATGGCGAGTGCGTACACCTCCCCGCCCCCGGGTGCTACCGCGATTTTCCGTTCCTCATAAGGCAGCGCCTCCGTTTCGAAGAGCTGCGCGATGCCCTGACGGCCCTCGACCTCGACGAGAAGCGTCCGCTTCCCCTCCGTGGCCAGGGCCAACGCTAGGGCTGCGGCCACCGTGGTCTTGCCGGTACCGCCCTTGCCGCTGACGACCTGGAGCCTGCTCACGTATTCGAGCCTAACCAGTTCGCGCCCGGGCTACGCGGGAGGCTGTGGACAACCACGGCCGTGGCCCGTGGACGACCGCGGCCGTGGCCTGTGGACAACCATGGCCGTGGCCTGTGGGCGACCGGGGCCGTGGCCTGTGGGCGACCGGGGCCGTGGCCTGTGGCCGACCGGGGCCGTGGCCTGTGGACGACCGGGGCCGTGGCCTGTGGACGACCGGGGCCGTGGGCGGCCGTGTGACCCTCTGCGGCAACGGCTAGAGTCGGCCGCATGACCAAGTGGGAATACGCAACCGTGCCGCTGCTCGTCCACGCCACGAAGCAGATTCTGGACACCTGGGGCGAGGACGGCTGGGAGCTCGTCCAGGTCGTGCCCGGGCCGAACAACCCCGAGCAGCTCGTGGCCTACCTGAAGCGGGCGAAGCAGTAGTGGGCGCCGTCGAGGCGAAACTGGCCGAGCTCGGCCTGAGCCTGCCCGACGTGGTCCCGCCGCTGGCCGCGTACCAGCCGGCCGTGCAGTCCGGCCCCTACGTCTACACCGCCGGGCAGCTCCCGATGGTGGACGGCAAGCTTCCGGTCACCGGCAAGGTCGGTGCGGAGGTCACCCCGGAGGAGGCCAAGGAGCTGGCACGCACGTGTGCGCTGAACGCACTGGCCGCCGTCAAGTCCGTCGCCGGTGACCTGGACCGCATCGCGCGCGTGGTGAAGGTCGTCGGTTTCGTGGCCTCGGCCTCCGACTTCACGGGTCAGCCCGCGGTGCTGAACGGCGCGAGCGAGCTGCTCGGCCAGGTGCTCGGCGACAAGGGTGTGCACGCGCGCAGCGCGGTGGGCGTGGCCGTGCTGCCGCTGGACGCGCCGGTCGAGGTCGAGATCCAGGTGGAGCTCGCGTAGCACCCGCCGTGCACTCTCTTCGACGGTCCGAGCTGCGGAATTTGTCCCCGGGGCCACTCGAACATCCGCCCGTCACGGGATAGATTCGCGCCCATGGCGAACGGTCAGTGGTACCCCCCGGAGTGGCCGGACCGCATCCGCGCACTCGCGGCCGGCACCCTCACCCCGGTGACGCCGAAGCGCGCGGCCACCGTCATGCTCCTGAAGGACACCGGCAGCGGCCCCGCCGTCCACATGCTGCGCAGACGCGCCTCCATGGCCTTCGCCGGAGGCGCGTACGCCTATCCGGGCGGCGGGGTCGATCCGCGCGACGACGACCATCACGTCCGCTGGGCGGGCCCCACGCGCGCGTGGTGGGCGGACCGGCTCGGCGTCGACGAGACGGCGGCCCAGGCGATCGTCTGCGCGGCCGTACGGGAGACATACGAGGAGGCGGGCGTGCTGCTCGCCGGGCCGGCCCCCGACTCGGTCGTCGGTGACACCACGGGCGCCGACTGGGAGTCGGACCGTGCCGCCCTGGTCGCCCGGGACCTGTCCTTCGCGGAGTTCCTGGACCGCCGCGGGCTGGTCCTGCGCTCGGACCTGCTCGGCGCCTGGACCCGCTGGATCACCCCGGAGTTCGAGTCCCGCCGCTACGACACCTGGTTCTTCGTGGCCGCGCTCCCCGAGGGGCAGCGCACCCGCAACGCCTCGACGGAGGCCGACCGCACGGTGTGGATCGCCCCGCGCGAGGCGGCGGCCGGTTACGACAAGGGCGAGCTGCTGATGATGCCGCCGACCATCGCGACCCTGCGCCAGCTGACGGCGTACGAGACGGCCGCCCGGGCGCTCGACGCCGCCCCGGGCCGTGACCTCACGCCCGTCCTGGCCACCGCCCGCCTGGTGGACGGCGAGATCGTGCTGTCCTGGCCGGGCCACGACGAGTTCACCAAGCACATCCCGACCGGTGGAGCCACCGCATGACGGACGCAGCAGCCCTCCCAGGCCAGCCCCGCGGCGGAGTCCTCTCGGGGCCCGCCACCGCGCGGGCCGTGAACGTCCTGGCGCCCAACGCGTCGGCGATGACCCTGGACGGCACCAACACCTGGATCCTCGCCGAGCCCGACTCGGACCTCGCCGTCGTGGTCGACCCGGGCCCGCTGGACGACACGCACCTGCGCCGGGTCGTCGCCACGGCCGAACAGGCCGGCAAGCGCGTCGCCCTCACCCTGCTGACCCACGGCCATCCCGACCACGCCGAGGGCGCCGCCCGATTCGCAGAACTGACCGGCACGCGCGTGCGTGCCCTCGACCCGGCACTGCGCCTGGGCGACGAGGGCCTGGCCGCCGGGGACGTGATCACCACCGGCGGGCTGGAACTGCGCGTCGTACCGACCCCCGGCCACACCGCCGACTCCCTCTGTTTCCACCTCCCGGCCGACCGGGCGGTTCTCACCGGCGACACGATCCTCGGCCGCGGCACGACGGTCGTGGCACACCCCGACGGCCGCCTCGGCGACTACCTGGACTCCCTGCGGCGCCTGCGCTCCCTCACGGTCGACGACGGCGTCCACACGGTCCTGCCCGGCCACGGCCCGGTCCTGGACGACGCCCAGGGTGTCGTCGAGTACTACCTCGCCCACCGCGCCAACCGCCTCGCCCAGGTCGAGACAGCCGTCGAGGACGGCTACCGCACCCCCACGGAAGTCGTCACCCACGTCTACGCCGACGTGGACCGCTCCCTGTGGCCGGCGGCGGAACTGTCGGTACGCGCCCAGATGGACTACCTGGAGGAGCACGGGCTCATCTGACCGCCCCCGGACACGACGTCGGGCCCCGTCTCATGAGGAGAGGGGGCCCGATGACGTACGGCAGCGGTACGCGCGTCAGCGCGAGCGCTTGGCGAGGCGTTCCACGTCCAGGAGGATCACCGCGCGGGCCTCCAGGCGCAGCCAGCCGCGCTGGGCGAAGTCCGCGAGGGCCTTGTTGACCGTCTCGCGGGACGCGCCGACCAGTTGGGCCAGCTCCTCCTGCGTGAGGTCGTGGACGACGTGGATGCCCTCCTCGGACTGCACGCCGAACCGGCGGGACAGGTCGAGCAGCGCGCGGGCGACACGGCCCGGGACGTCCGAGAAGACGAGGTCGGACATCGCGTCATTGGTCTTGCGCAGCCGGCGCGCGACGGCGCGCAGGAGCGCTGTGGCCACCTCGGGGCGGGCGTTCAGCCAGGGCTGGAGGTCGCCGTGGCCGAGGCCGAGGAGCTTGACCTCGGTCAGAGCCGTGGCGGTCGCGGTGCGCGGGCCCGGGTCGAACAGCGAGAGCTCACCGATGAGCTCGCTGGGGCCGACGACGGCGAGCATGTTCTCGCGGCCGTCGGGGGAGGTGCGGTGGAGCTTCACCTTCCCCTCGGTGACCACGTACAGGCGGTCACCGGGGTCGCCCTCGTGGAACAGCGAGTCACCGCGGGCGAGGGTCACCTCACTCATGGAGGCGCGGAGCTCCGCGGCCTGCTCGTCATCGAGCGCCGCGAAGAGCGGATTGCGCCGCAGAACGTCGTCCACGAGTTCTCTCCTATTCGACCTGCTCAGGGGATCTTGCTCCCCCGTGTACCGAGGGACCGTAGTGCCCATTTTGTCGGGCGGTCCAAACAGTGTGATCTGTCACAAGGATGCCGCACACGTGTCCCGGGGTACGCGGCAGGGGTCCAATTGGGCGCCGATCTTCAGGGGCCGGGGCGGATGCCGGTGCCGGGCCTTAGGCTGGCCGGGTGTCCAAATCGCCGGTGAGAGCACAGGCCGAGGGGGCTGCGCGGGTGGTTGTACGTCGCGATTCCGCTGTGGGCGAACAGGGCCCCGATGGCGGTAGGAAAACGGCGAAAGAGAACAAGACGGAACCGGTGAAGAAGACGGCTTCCTCGAAGAAGGCCGCGTCTGCGAAGAGGGCGGCGTCCACCAAGAAGGCCGCGTCCGCGGAGAAGACGGCTTCCGTGAAGAAGACGGCGTCTGCGGAGAAGGCCCCGTCTGCGGAGAAGACGGCGACCGTGAAGAAGACGGCGACGGCGAAGAAGACCGCGTCCAAGGCCTCCGTCACGAAGAAGGACTCGAAGGGTGCCGGCGTGAAGAAGGCGCCCGCGGCCAAGGAGGGCTCGAAGGGGGCCGCCGTGAGGAAGGCGCCCGCGGCCAAGGAGGGCTCGAAGGGGGCCGCCGTGAGGAAGGCGCCCGCGGCCAAGGAGGGCTCGAAGGGTGCCGCCGTGAGGAAGGCGCCCGCGGCCAAGAAGGTCGTGGTCGCGCCGAAGAAGGCCACCGCCCGTATCAAGGGCGCCGCGCCCGCCAAGGCCGTCGTCCACCCGCCGAGCGACGAGTCGGCCACCGCCCTGGTCCGCCGGGCCCGCCGTATCAACCGCGAGCTCGCCGAGGTCTATCCGTACGCGCACCCCGAGCTGGACTTCGAGAACCCCTTCCAACTGGTCGTCGCCACCGTCCTGTCCGCCCAGACGACCGACCTGCGCGTCAACCAGACGACACCCTCCCTCTTCGCCGCGTACCCGACCCCGGAGGACCTGGCCGCCGCCAACCCCGAGAAGGTCGAGGAGATCCTCCGCCCGTGCGGCTTCTTCCGAGCCAAGACGAAGTCGGTCATAGGGCTTTCGAAGGCTCTGGTGGAGGACTTCGGCGGTGAGGTGCCCGGCCGGCTGGAGGACCTGGTCAAGCTGCCCGGCGTCGGCCGCAAGACCGCGTTCGTCGTGCTGGGCAACGCCTTCGGGCGCCCCGGTATCACCGTCGACACGCACTTCCAGCGACTGGTGCGCCGCTGGCGGTGGACCGCCGAGACCGACCCGGACAAGATCGAGGCCGCCGTGGGCGCGCTGTTCCCGAAGAGCGACTGGACGGATCTCTCGCATCACGTGATCTGGCACGGCCGCCGTATCTGCCACGCCCGCAAGCCCGCGTGCGGCGCCTGCCCGATCGCCCCGCTCTGCCCGGCGTACGGCGAGGGCGAGACGGACCCGGAGAAGGCGAAGAAGCTCCTCAAGTATGAGAAGGGCGGCTTCCCCGGCCAGCGTCTGAAGCCTCCGCAGGCCTATCTGGACGCGGGCGGCACACCGGCGCCGCCGCTGGGGGCCGGATGAGCTGCCCGAGCCCCCCGGTGCGCCGTCCGAGCCCTCCGGCAGGCCCCCCGGCGAGCCCGACGCGCCGCTCTTTCAGGGGATCGAGGGCGCTCGTGGAACGATCTCGGGCCCGCCGCGCGTTGGATGCGGCAGGACGACGGGGGTGACGATGAAGCGGGCGAGCGACACACAGGGCGGCCCGGTGGCACTGAGCAAGGACGGGCTGCCCGGCTGGCTGCACCCGGTGGCGCACGCCGTGGAGACGGTCCGGCCCGGGCAGCTGAGCCGGTTCCTGCCGCCGGCGGACGGGGCCGGGCGCCAGTCCGCGGTGCTGGTCCTGTTCGGTGAGGGCGTGCGCGGACCGGAGCTGCTGCTGATGGAGCGTGCGAGCTCCCTGCGCTCGCACGCCGGCCAGCCCTCCTTCCCGGGCGGTGCCCTCGACCCGGAGGACGGCGACCCGTCCGGCGACGGCCCCCTGCGGGCCGCCCTGCGTGAGGCGGAGGAGGAGACCGGCCTGGACCCCGCGGGCGTCCAGCTGTTCGGCGCCCTGCCCCGGCTGTACATCCCGGTCAGCGGCTTCGTCGTCACACCGGTGCTGGGCTGGTGGCGCGAACCGACCCCGGTGGGAGTCGTCGATCCGAACGAGACCGCCCGCGTCTTCACCGTCCCCGTGGCGGATCTCACGGATCCCGCCAATCGTGCGACCGCCGTTCACCCCAGCGGCCACCGAGGTCCGGCATTTCTGGTCGAATCGGCCCTTGTCTGGGGTTTCACGGCCGGAATCATCGACCGGCTGCTGCACTTCGCGGGCTGGGAGCGGCCCTGGGACCGGGAGAAGCAGGTCCCGCTCGACTGGCGCGCATGACAGGGTGGCCTCCGTGAACGTGCTGGACATCTTGTTGCTGGTCGCCGCCGTGTGGTTCGCGGTCGTGGGATACCGCCAGGGGTTCGTCGTCGGCATCCTGTCGGTGATCGGCTTCCTGGGCGGCGGTCTCGTCGCGGTCTACCTGCTGCCCGTCATCTGGGACGCGCTGACGGACAACGCGGAGGTGAGCACGACCGCCGCCGTCGTCGCGGTCGTCGTCGTCATCGTCTGCGCATCCGTCGGCCAGGCCCTCACCACCCACCTCGGCAACAAGCTGCGCCGGCACATCACCTGGTCCCCGGCCCGGGCCCTGGACGCCACCGGCGGTGCCCTGGTCAACGTCGTGGCGATGCTCCTGGTCGCCTGGCTGATCGGCTCCGCGCTGGCGGGCACGACGCTGCCGACCCTCGGCAAGGAGGTCCGCAGCTCCAAGGTGCTGCTGGGCGTCTCCCAGGCGCTGCCGGACCAGGCGGCCACCTGGTTCGCGGACTTCTCCTCCGTCCTCGCGCAGAACGGCTTTCCGCAGGTCTTCAGCCCGTTCTCGAACGAGCCGATCACCGACGTCCAGCCGCCCGACCCGGCGCTGGCGAACAGCTCCGTGGCGAACCGTGCCCAGCGCTCCATCGTCAAGGTCGTGGGCACGGCCCCGAGCTGCGGCAAGGTCCTGGAGGGCACCGGCTTCGTCTTCTCCGGCCGCCGCGTGATGACCAACGCGCACGTGGTGGGCGGGGTCGACGAGCCGACCGTGCAGATAGGCGGCGAGGGCAGGAAGTACGACGCCACGGTCGTGCTCTACGACTGGCGGCGCGACATCGCCGTCCTCGACGTGCCGGATCTCAAGGCGCCCGCGCTGCGGTTCACCGACAAGGAGGCGAGCAGCGGTGACAGCGCGATCGTCGCCGGCTTCCCGGAGAACGGGGCGTACGACGTGCGGGCCGCGCGCGTGCGGGGTCGCATCACGGCCAACGGCCCGGACATCTACCACCGCGGCACGGTCCGCCGCGACGTCTACTCCCTCTTCGCGACCGTCCGCCAGGGCAACTCCGGCGGCCCGCTGCTCACGCCCGACGGCAAGGTCTACGGCGTCGTCTTCGCCAAGTCGCTCGACGACGCCCAGACGGGATACGCGCTGACCGTGGACGAGATCCAGGAGGACATCGCCAAGGGGCGCACCGCCGACCAGCAGGTGGGCAGCGACAGCTGCGCGCTCTAGGCCTGCTGCGAGAGCGGCGTCTGCCGCGCGACGCCCGGCACGCTCCCCAAGCTCTGGGAGCTGGGGGTGCCCCCACGCGCCGCACCGCCCGACAGCCCGAGTACGCCCAGTACAAGGAATTCCGAGTACAAGGGATTCCGGGCGGCACGCCGAGAGCACCACCGGACGCCGCGCGGCCGCCCGTCGGGCGGCGACGCCACTCCCGTGACAGGCCCTACGAGCGGTCCGGAAGCGGGAGGTGTCGGGGCGTCACTCGCGTGAGCGACGCCTCAGTCGCGCGTGGGACGCAGTCGTACGGAGACCCAGCGGGCCCGGCGGCGGAGGATCCGCGGAATCCCGACCCGGGGGTCCGCGGTCGCCATCTGAGGTGCGCCGCTTCGCCGGTAGGGGTTCGCACCGCCCGCCGAGCGGCGATTGCGGGTTGCGTCACTGTAGTCGTGCGTCCAGCCCATACCCCGACGTGTGCCCCCGCCCCATGGTCGATAACCGCCCCGGGGGCGTCCAATTGGCCTATGCGCCGGGCAATTGGCCGTTCGTAGGACAAGCGTTCAGGTGCCGGTGGGGCGGGTGGGGCCGGCCGATCACCGGTCGGGTTCGGGATCCCGCAGCCAGTTGATGAGTTCCGAGGAGAAAGCGGCCGGGTCCTCCTCATGCGGGAAGTGTCCGAGGCCGTCGAACAGGCGCCAGCGGTAGGGGGCTTCGACGTACTCGCCGGACCCGGCGGCGCTGCGCGTGCGCATCACGGGGTCGAGCGAGCCGTGCAGATGGAGCGTCGGCACCCGCACGGGCCGCTTCATCCGCCGGTTGAACTGGATGCCGTCCGGGCGGGCCAGGGAGCGCACCATCCAGCGGTACGGCTCGACCGCGCAGTGTGCGGCGGAGGGGATGCACATGGCGCGGCGGTACGTCTGCAGCGCCTCCTCCTCGGGCGGGCGCGGCCCGGACCACTCCTGGATCAGCTCCGCGACGAGCGCCCCGTCGTCGGCGGTGAGCTGCCGCTCCGGGATCCAGGGCCGCTGGAACCCCCAGATGTGTGAACCGGCGCGGGTCTGCTTGACGTCCCTCAGCATGGCCGAGCGCCAGCGCCGCGGGTGCGGCATGGACGCGACCGCGAGCCGCCGCACCAGCTTGGGGCGCATCGCGGCCGCCGTCCACGCGAGGTATCCGCCCAGGTCGTGGCCGACCAGCGCGGCGTCCGGCTCGCCGAGGGAGCGGATGACGCCGGTGACATCGAGCGCGAGATTGGCGGGGTCGTAGCCGCGCGGCGTGCGGTCGCTGCCGCCGACGCCCCGCAGGTCCATGGCGACGGCCCGGAAGCCCGCGTCGGCGAGCGCCACCAGCTGGTGCCGCCAGGTCCACCAGAACTGCGGGAAGCCGTGCAGCAGCAGCACCAGCGGCCCGTCACCCAGCTCGGCGATGTGGAAGCGGGCGCCGTTGGCGGCGACATCGCGGTGACTCCAGGGGCCGTCCAGCAGGACGGCCGGAGCCGGGGGTTCCGAAGGTGTGGCGGGGTCCGTCATGAGGACGAGCGTGCCACAGCCTCGATGGCCTCGGGGACCCGGTCCTTCGGGAGCTCGGGCCGCGGGTGCGGCTTGGCCTTCTGCAGCACGACCGCACTCTCCTTCATCGACGCGGCGACCTTCTGCGGGCCCTTGCTCTTCTTGGCCTTCTTCGCGAAGGCCACGCCGATCAGCGCGAGGACGAGCGCGACCAGCACGTTGGCCGCGAACGACAGCAGGAAGCAGACCGCGAGGTTCCAGTCGCTCCAGGTGCGGATGCCGTACGCCAGCGCGAAGTTCAGCATCGGCAGAGAGAAGATCAGCACCGCACCGGCCGCCGAGAAGGCCCCGCCGCTGGTCGCGCCGCGCTTCACGTCCTGTCTGAGCTGCGCCTTCGCCAGTGCGATCTCGTCGTGCACCAGCGCCGACATTTCCGCCGTCGCCGAGGCGAACAGCTGGCCGATGCTGCGTTCGGCGCCGACCGGGCTGCCGTCGGGTGCGCTCATCGCGGTCTCCCTCTTCTGCGTACGGTCCGATGTCCGCGTCTTCTGTCCGACTCGTGCGCGGTCGTCCGACTGCGCACGCCATGACTGCGTACGGTCCCGTCTTTTGTACCGTCTCGTCAGATCATGCCGGACGGTGGTGGTCCTCGCCTGCCCCGCCCGGCACTTCGGCAAGCCCGTGGCGCGCGGCTGTCTTCTCCTGGGCGATCCTGCGGTGTTCGGCGGCCTTGCGGTCGTACAGCGCGGCGAGCCGCAGGTGGTACGCCGGGTCGTCCTCCTCGTAGACGTCCGGGATGCCGTCGGCGTCCTCGTCGCGCTCCTCGTCCGCCCACAACCTGCGGTACTTGGCGTTCCGCAATTTCAGCAGGACGGTCGCGAGTGTCGCGGCGATCAGCGACCCCAGCAGGACGGCGGCCTTGACCTCGTTCGTCATCGCCTGGTCGCCCTCGAAGGCGAGTTCGCCGATGAGCAGCGAGACGGTGAAGCCGATGCCGGCGAGGGCCGACACGGCGAACACGTCCGCCCAGGCGAGGTCGTCGCTGAGCGACGCCCGGGTGAAACGGGCCGCCAGCCACGTCCCGCCGAAGATGCCGAATGCCTTGCCGAGGACGAGACCGAGGACGACACCCAGGGTCTCGGGCCGGGTGAACACATCGGCGAGCGCCCCGCCGGACACTGACACCCCCGCGCTGAACAGGGCGAACAGGGGGACCGCGAGCCCCGCGGACAGCGGCCGTACGAGGTGCTCGACGCGCTCGCCGAGGGAGCGGTCCTCGCCCTCGTGGCGGTGGCAGCGCAGCATCAGGCCCATGGCGACACCGGCGATGGTGGCGTGGATGCCGCTGTTGTACATCAGCGCCCAGATGACGAGGGCGAGCGGCACGTACACGTACCAGCCGCGGACGCCCTTGCGCAGCAGCAGCCAGAAGAGCAGCAGACCGGCGGCGGCACCGCCGAGGGCGGCGAAGTTGAGGTCGGCGGTGAAGAACACCGCGATGATCAGGATCGCGAAGAGGTCGTCGACGACGGCGAGGGTGAGCAGGAAGGCCCGCAGCGCACTCGGCAGGGACGTGCCGATGACGGCGAGCACGGCGAGCGCGAACGCGATGTCGGTGGCGGTCGGCACGGCCCAGCCGGCCAGGGAGCCACCCCCGGCGACGACGGTGACGGTGTAGACGAGCGCCGGTACGGCCATGCCGCAGAGCGCGGCGACGACCGGGAGCGCGGCGGCCTTCGGATCGCGCAGGTCACCCGCCACGAGTTCCCGCTTGAGCTCGATCCCCGCGACGAAGAAGAAGACCGCCAGCAGCCCGTCGGCGGCCCAGTGCGCGATCGACAGGTCGAGGCCGAGGGCGGCGGGGCCCACGTGGAAGTGGGAGACGCTCTGGTAGCTGTCACGCAGGGCGGGGATGTTCGCCCAGAGCAGCGCCACGACCGCGGCGGCGAGCAGCAGCACCCCGCCGACGGTCTCGGTGCGCAGCGCGTCCGTCACGTAGGTCCGCTCGGGCAGTGACAGCCGGCCGAGGACCTTGCGGGTGGTGGAGCGGGGCGCGGTCACAGAGAACCTCCGGTCGGGTGGGCAGGGCGAAGCACATGCCGACCAGACTTCCCGGCGCACCATGGATCACTTGTTTTGCTCAGTTTAGTAAACGTACGGCTGTGCGCATCCGGCGGTCCTCGGCGCCGGGATGCCCCGGCGGAGAGCACCCCATGATCGGATGCCCTCCGCCGGTCCCGTCATTCCGATGCCGCGATCAGTCCTCGCTGGGGGCGGCGGGCAGCTTGGCCTGGATGAGGTCCATGACCGTGGAGTCGGTCAGGGTGGTGACGTCACCCAGCTGACGGTTCTCGGCGACGTCCCGCAGCAGCCGGCGCATGATCTTCCCGGAGCGGGTCTTGGGCAGCTCGGCGACCGGCAGGATCCGCTTGGGCTTGGCGATCGGGCCGAGGGTGTTGCCGACGTGGGTGCGCAGCTCACCGACCAGGGTCTCGGTCTCCGTGGCCGTGCCGCGAAGAATCACGAAGGCGACGATCGCCTGTCCGGTCGTCTCGTCCGCCGCGCCGACCACGGCCGCCTCGGCGACCGAGGGATGGGAGACCAGCGCGGACTCGACCTCGGTGGTGGAGATGTTGTGCCCGGACACGAGCATGACGTCGTCGACCCGGCCGAGCAGCCAGATGTCGCCGTCGTCGTCCTTCTTGGCGCCGTCACCGGCGAAGTACTTGCCCTCGAAGCGCGACCAGTAGGTGTCGAGGAAACGCTGGTCGTCGCCCCAGATGGTGCGCAGCATCGACGGCCACGGCTCGGTCAGCACCAGGTAGCCGCCACCGCCGTTGGGCACCTCGTTGGCCTCGTCGTCGACGACCGTCGCGGCGATGCCGGGCAGCGGTGTCTGCGCCGAACCGGGCTTGGTGGCGGTCACGCCCGGCAGCGGGGTGATCATCATCGAGCCGGTCTCGGTCTGCCACCAGGTGTCGACGACCGGGGTGCGGTCGCCGCCGATGTTCTTGCGGTACCAGATCCACGCCTCGGGGTTGATCGGCTCGCCCACCGAGCCCAGCACACGCAGGCTGGACAGGTCGAACTTGGCGGGGATGTCGTCGCCCCACTTCATGAACGTACGGATCGCGGTCGGCGCGGTGTACAGGATCGTGACCCCGTACTTCTGCACGATCTCCCAGAAACGGCCCTGGTGCGGGGTGTCCGGCGTGCCCTCGTACATGACCTGCGTCGCGCCGTTGGCCAGGGGGCCGTAGACGATGTACGAGTGGCCGGTGACCCAGCCGACGTCGGCCGTGCACCAGTAGACGTCCGTCTCCGGCTTGAGGTCGAAGACGGCGTGGTGGGTGTAGGCGGTCTGGGTGAGGTAGCCGCCGGAGGTGTGCAGGATGCCCTTCGGCTTACCCGTGGTCCCCGAGGTGTAGAGGATGAACAGCGGGTGCTCGGCGTGGAACGGCTGTGGGGTGTGCTCGGCGCTCTGCCGCCCCACCACGTCGTGCCACCACACGTCGCGGCCCTCGGTGAAGGCGACCTCCTGGCCCGTGCGTCGCACGACCAGGACGTGCTCGACGGTGCCCGCCTTCTCGACGGCCTCGTCCACGGCCGGCTTCAGCGCGGAGGGCTTGCCGCGGCGGTAGCCGCCGTCGGAGGTGATGATCACGCGTGCGTCGGCGTCCTGGATGCGGGTGGCGAGCGCGTCCGAGGAGAAACCGCCGAAGACGACCGAGTGCGCGGCGCCGATCCGGGCGCAGGCCAGCATCGCGATCGCCGTCTCGGGGATCATCGGCATGTAGACGGCGACCCGGTCGCCCGCCTGGACTCCCAGCTCCAGCAGGGCGTTGGCCGCCTTGGAGACCTCGTCCTTGAGTTCGGCGTAGGTGATGGCGCGGCTGTCGCCGGGCTCGCCCTCGAAGTGGATGGCGACCCGGTCGCCGTGCCCGGCTTCCACGTGCCGGTCGACGCAGTTGTAGGCGACGTTGAGCTCGCCGTCCTGGAACCACTTGGCGAACGGCGGGTTCGACCAGTCGAGCGTCTCGGTGGGCTCCTTGGCCCAGGTCAGCCGGCGGGCCTGCTCGGCCCAGAAGCCGAGCCTGTCAGCCTTGGCCTGCTCATACGCCTCCGCGGTGACGTTGGCGTTCGCGGCCAGGTCGGCGGGGGGTGCGAACCTGCGCTCTTCCTTGAGCAGGTTGGCCAGGCTCTCGTTGCTCACGGCATCTGCCTTTCCCAGGGTGTCCGTTGTGTCCCAGGCCACAGCTCATCAGACCCGGGGGTGCGATGACAAGGGCCGACCGCCGATTGGTTTAGACCTGTGGGACGGTGTTGTCGGCGGCGGGGGTCATCCGTAGGCACGGACGCCGACCAGGGAAAGTTCACCGCGTGTGCTGCCCGTCATCGGAGGGCGGCGGAGCGGGAGAAGCCGTGGCGGGGCGGGAGAGCCGCGGTGGTAGTCCTGCGAGGCTCGGCGGTAATCCCTGCGCTCGGCGGCCCGGACGGCCGGACCGGCCGGTCCGGCGGTGGGGCGACCGTCCGGAGTGCCGATGGGTGCGGTCGGGCCAGGGTGGGCCCACGGGTGTGCCCGCTGCCGGTCGGGTGTGCCCCATTGCCGACCGGAGGGCACGCCCTCAGCCGGTGCCGGTGGGGCGGACGCCCTGAGCTGGTGCCGGTCGGGGGCACGCCCTCAGCGGCGGCCGGGCGGGGACAGAGCCCCGCCCGGCGTCGGGCTCACGCCGTCAGGTCCGGCTCCCGTACCCGGTCGAAGACGCCGCCGGTGTCTGTCCCGGTCAGCAGATAGGCCTCGGCCTCGCCCACGTGGAAGTACATCCCGTGCAGCTCCAGGGTGCCCTCGCCAAGGGCCCGGGCCACCGAGTCGTGGGCACGCAGGTGCTCCAACTGCTGCACCACGTTCGTGAGGCAGAGCTGCTCGACCGCGTCCTCGGGGAGGCGCCCGGCGAGCCTGGCCCAGGACGCGGTGTCGGCGGCCATGCGCTCCAGGCTCGGCAGCCCGTGCCGCAGCCATCGCTTCAGCGGGGTCCGGGCGCCTCCGGGCTCGGAGTTGAGCAGGGCTTGCATGGCGCCGCATCCCGAGTGCCCGCACACCGTGATGGACCGCACCCGCAGGACGTCCACGGCGTACTCGATCGCGGCCGACACCGAGTCGTCGCCGCTCTCCTCGCCGGGTCGCGGGACGAGGTTGCCCACGTTGCGCACGACGAACAGGTCACCCGGGCCACTGGAGGTGATCATCGATGTGACCAGTCGGGAGTCGGCGCAGGTCAGGAAGAGCTGCGAGGGCCGCTGCCCCTCACGCGCCAGCCGGGCCAGCTCGTTGCGCACCAGGGGGGCCGTGTTGCGCTGGAACGCGCTGATGCCACGCGCCAGTTCATGCCCGCTGGCTCCGCCGGTGCTCGTCGCGTCCTGCTCGGAGCGGTCCGCCCCGTCCGGGTCCTTCTCGGCTGGGGGTGCGGACTGCGGTCCGTCGCACTGGTGGTTGCGCCAGGGTGTCCAGGGCCGGCAACGGCAGTCGGTGAGGGATCGGGGATCGGAGATGCGGGTGCCGGTGTGCCGACCGGTGATCTCCACGGTGCCGCCCTGCGCGGTGTGCGTCTTCTGCCAGTCCTGCAAGGTCTCGTACGCCGCGTGGTCCATGAACGACCCGTCGAGTTCGACGACGGTGGCGGCACCGTGGGGGACGAGATGCAGGGCTCGGCTGAGCCGTGGCACCGCGAGGAACGTCAACTGTCCTCTGACGTGGACGTGATGGACTCCTTCCCTTTCGTCGTGCGTGATGCGGGTGCGGGTGAGGCGGTGCAGGGCGACGCCGACGGCCATGGCGATGCCGAGCGCCACGCCCTCCAGGACGCCGAAGGAGACCACGCCGAGGGTGGTGACGGCGTAGACCCACACTTCCCGGTGGCGCGTCACCGTGCGGATGTGGTTCAGGGACACCATCTGGATGCCGATGGCCATCACCAGCGCGGCGAGCGAGGCGAGCGGGATGAGCTCCAGGATGGGGACCATCAGCAGCGTGGCGATCACTACGAGAACGCCGTGCAGCATCGTGGAGTTCCGGCTGACCGCTCCCGCGTGCACATTCGCCGAACTCCGCACGGCCACACCGGCGATGGGCAGTCCGCCGAGCGAGCCGGAGACGATATTGGCCGTGCCCTGCCCGAGCAGTTCGCGGTCGAGGTTGGAGCGCCCGACGCGGGCGGACAGGCCCGGGCGGCCGGCCACCAGCTTGTCCACGGCGACCGCGCCGAGCAGCGACTGCACGCTGCACACCAGCGTGGTCGTGAGCACGGCGGCGACCAGGCCGAGCACGGGGCCCTCGGGCAGCCCGGCCAGTGCGTGGTTGCTCCAGGACGGCAGGTCGACCTTGGGCAGCCGGAGACCGGCGAGGGCGGCGACCGCGGTGGCCCCGGCGACGGCGATGAGCGCGGCCGGGATCTTGCGCAGCAGGTCTCCGGCCCGGCCGGGCAGTCTCGGCCAGAGCAGGAGCAGCGCCAGGGTCAGCACGCTGACCGACACGGCCGCGGGACGCATGTCCGCCAACTGGGCCGGCAGCGCGCGGAGGTTGTCCGGGACGGAGCTCTGCGGTGTGCCGCCGAGCACGATGTGCAGCTGGGCGACGGCGATGGTGACACCGATGCCGGCGAGCATGCCGTGCACGATGGCGGGGCTGACGGCGAGAGCGCCACGGGCCACCCGCAGGCAGCCCAGGCCGAGTTGCGCGAGGCCGGCCAGGACGGTGATGGCGCAGGTCGTCCGCCAGCCGTAGCGCTGGATGAGGTCGGCGGTCACCACGGTGAGTCCGGCGGCGGGTCCGCTCACCTGGAGCGGGGAGCCGCCGAGCCGCCCGGCGACCAGTCCGCCGACGGCGGCGGCGACGAGGCCGGCTTGCAGAGGGGCGCCGGTCGCGAGGGCGATGCCCAGGGACAGCGGCAGGGCGATCAGGAAGACCGCGATCGAGGCCGACACATCGGCACCCGCGATGCGGAATCGGCGGGGCCCGGCCGGCGGCGGACTGTGGGGCGGATGCGTGCGCTCGGTTCGGTTCGGGTCGGCGGCGCGTGTGGGGACGCATGCTGACATGGTTTCCCGTCTCCTCCGGGGCTGCGGCGGTCGCGTCATTCGGGGTCCCGCGCAGGGCGGGGTTCGGTCGCGGCGGTCACGGCGTGAATCGGCGGGATGAATCAACGCTCGGTAAACGGATCGTAATGCAGAGTAAAGGGCGAACATAGACTTTACGGGCAAATGGGTGAATAGATCACTCTGAAGAGTGAAGTGGTCATTTGATCGGCTTGTCGTGTTAATTCCTTCTCGGTCCCGTGTGAATGTGGCGGCGCTGTCCGCACCCGAGAGAAGGAAGAAGGTGGGCGGAACATGGCCGCCACCCCCAGGATCGCCGCGGGCTCCGTGATCGCCGCGGTCTGCGCCGCATCGCTCGCCGGTTGCGCGACCGGCACCCCCCGGCAGGACAACCCCGACCCGCAGAAGCCGACGCCGGCCCAGGCGCCGAAGAGCGCGGTCCGGCTGATCGGAGACGGCTCCACCGCCTACACCGGCGCCCAGCCCCACCTGCCCAGGCCCGAACGGCTGCGGCCCGGCCAGAAGCCCCCGCAGTTCGTCGTCTTCTCCTGGGACGGCGCGGGCGAGGACGGCCAGAAGCTGTTCTCCCACTTCCGTCAGGTCGCCAAGAAGAACAACGCGACCATGACGTACTTCCTGAGCGGCGTGTACATGCTGCCGAACGACGAGCGTGACCAGTACCGCCCGCCCCAGCACTCCCCGGGCCGCTCCGACATCGGCTTCAACGACCGCCGGGGCATCGCCGCCACGGTGAAGCAACTGCGCCTGGCGTGGCTGGAGGGCAACGAGATCGGCACCCACTTCAACGGCCACTTCTGCGGCAGCGGGGGCGGTGTCGGCGAGTGGTCCGTGCAGGACTGGAAGGACGAGATCTCCCAGGCCAAGCGGTTCGTGAAGACCTGGAAGACCAACACCGGCCTGAAGGATGCCTCCCCGCTGCCCTTCGACTACGACAAGGAGCTCATCGGCGCCCGCACCCCCTGCCTCGAAGGCCAGCGCAACTTCATGAGGGCCGCCCGTGACCTGGGCTTCCGATATGACACCAGCGGTGTCAACGACCAGGTCTGGCCGAAGAAGAAGCAGGGCCTGTGGGACGTCTCCATGCAGCTCGTGCCGTTCCCCGGCCACTCCTTCGAGCAGCTCGCCATGGACTACAACTTCATGGTCAACCAGTCGGGCACCACCACCCAGGGCAACCCCGCCAAGTTCGACTACTGGGGCGACCAGATGCGCGACGGCCTGCTCCAGGGCTTCGCGCGGGCCTACGACGGCAACCGCGCCCCCCTGATCATCGGCAACCACTTCGAGTCCTGGAACGGCGGCACCTACATGCGGGCCGTCGAGGAGGTCATCGAGACCGTGTGCACCAAGAAGGAGGTGCGCTGCGTGTCGTTCCGGCAGCTCGTGGACTGGCTGGACGCGCAGGACCCGAAGACGCTGGAGAAGCTGCGCGGCCTGCCGGTCGGCCAGGCGCCCAAGGAGGGCTGGGCGGCCTTCCTGTCGGACCGTCCCGCCCCGGCGCCCAAGGGCGTGCCCGGCGCTCCGGCGGCCAAGGGGTAGTCCTCGGGCGGACGTGGCCGGGTGCACGCGCGCGTGAAGAAGGCCACTCCGCCGCAGGGCGGGGCCCCGGGGTGCGTAGGGTCGTACTCATGAGTACAGCAGGCGCGACCGCCGATCCCCTCGCGGCCCTGGGGGCGCTGCCCGGAGTGGCCGATTCCGTGGAGTCCGTACGCAAGGCCGTCGACCGGGTCTACGGGCACCGGGTCATGCGGCGGCGCAGCAACGCGATCACCTCCGAGGCCGCCCTGCGAGGCGCCCGGGGCTCGGCCGCGCTGTCCGGCGCGGACTGGGCCCTGGAGGAGGTGCGCCGGCGTACGGACTTCAGCGGCGACGACGAGGCCCGCACCGTGGGTGCCGCCCTACGGCTCACCGCCGAGGCGGGCCAGCTGCTGTCGATCTGGCGGCAGTCGCCCCTGCGCGTGCTGGCCCGGCTGCACCTGGTGGCGGCCGCCGGCAAGGGCGACGAGGTGGGGCGGCCCCGCAAGGAGGGCGAGCCGGTCGACGAACCGGTCGTCGGGCTGCCGCTGCCCGGCGCCGCGGAGACGCACGGCCGGCTGGACGGGCTGGCCGGACTGATCATCGCCGGCGGCTCCGCACCGGCGCTGGTGACGGCCGCCGTCGTGCACGGCGAACTCCTCGCGCTGCGCCCCTTCACGTCCCACAACGGCCTGGTCGCGCGCACGGCCGAACGCATCGTCCTGGTGGGCAGCGGGTTGGACCCGAAGTCGGTCTGCGCGGCCGAGGTCGGCCACGCCGAGCTGGGACGCGACGCCTACCTGAAGGCCCTGGGCGGGTATGTCTCCGGTACCCCCGAGGGCGTGGCCGCCTGGATCGCCCACTGCGGCAGGGCCGTCGAACTGGGGGCCCGCGAGTCGATGGCGGTGTGCGAGGCGCTGCAACGCGGAGCGGCCTGACATGGCCCGGTGAGAAATGATGCGGCGGTACGAGTTCTCGTACCGCCGCTGGCATGAGCATCGGGTTACCAAGCGTCCTCGATATACGCCCATCAGGTCGGGAACTTTGCCCGTCCCTGGTGCGGCTGGCCCGTATTCGACGGGTCGACGTCGCGTGGGTGCCCGGTGTTCATGCTCGGTCCGTGGGGCCAAATGCGTTGAAAAGGTGATCCTCTCGGATGTCCCTGGTCTCGCGGGCCGTTGATTCCTTTGTACTCCTGCCCCGCAGTGAGCGGAAGTCCAGACTGCACTTCTTTACTTTTGGGTTCACATGGGACGGTGCCTCGTAGCAGGTCAAGCGACCGTCGCCCGGCGCCTGTTCGCGTACCAGACGAGTCCCGCGGTGGCCGCGGCGGCGCCTATGGCGGCGACCGCGACGAGCGCCGGACGCGGCGGCACGGAGAACGCCGGGATGCGCTGCTTGAGCCGGACGGGGCGGTGGAAGTCCAGGATCGGCCAGCCGCGCGCGAGGGCCTCGCGGCGCAGCGCCCGGTCCGGGTTCACGGCGTGCGGATGGCCGACGGACTCCAGCATCGGCACATCGGTCGCCGAGTCGCTGTAGGCGTAGCAGCGGCTGAGGTCGTACCCCTCGGACGCGGCCAGTTCCCTGACGGCCTCGGCCTTGGTGGGGCCGTACGCGTAGTACTCCACCTCGCCGGTGAAGCAGCCGTCCTCGCCCACGACCATGCGGGTGGCGACGACGCGGTCCGCGCCGAGCAGCTCGCCGATCGGCTCGACCACTTCGGCGCCCGACGTGGACACGATGACGACGTCGCGTCCGGCGGTGTGGTGCTCCTCGATCAGGGAGGCCGCCTCGTCGTAGATGATCGGGTCGATCAGGTCGTGCAGCGTCTCGGCGACGATCTCCTTGACCTGCCGCACGTTCCAGCCGCGGCACAGGGCGGACAGATATGCGCGCATGCGCTCCATCTGGTCGTGGTCGGCGCCGCCGGCGAGGAAGACGAACTGGGCGTATGCGGTACGCAAGACGGCCCTGCGGTTGATGAGACCGCCTTGGTAGAACGACTTGCTGAACGTGAGCGTGCTCGACTTCGCAATGACCGTCTTGTCCAGGTCAAAGAAGGCGGCTGTGCGGGGCAACGAGTGGTTTTCCACGTCCCAGAGCATAGGGGCAGCCCATTCGGCGTAAGGTGGGGCGCGTGGGTTTGCCTGAGAAGGCTCTCGGGTACACCATGGAAGTCACGGATCGTTCGCGACCGTGCTAACCCGGCCCGACTCCTCCCCCCCCCGAGTCGGCCGTGGGGACGACCCCCGCTCTCCCCCCCGGCGGGGGTCGTCGCATGTCCGGGTGGGTTTTCTCCTTCTCCTCACGGCCTGACAGCCGGTCCGGCAGAGTCACGGACGGGTTATTGGCATGGACATGACTTGTCACGCTGTGTCGCGGCCGGACTGCTCTGTGGAAGCCGCACAGAGAGTCTGCGCGGCTCACCGGTATGGGTGAAGGCGATATTCACAACCCCCGGCACGTCCACAGTTTTCCACCAAGATCCACACGATTTCCGGGATCGCTGCACCGTGATTCCTGCGCGTCCCGCTCGCGGCGAGTTCATGGCCGGTTCCGAGTACCGGGAGCGTTTGGCCGGTTTCTGTCGGCCGTTCACAGGGAGGCCGCTCGCCGGTTCTTCCCACGTTTGGGAATCGCGGGGCCGCAGGGGTCGCGCGAGTCACGCAGCGAAGGGGGATGGAAACCGTGGCCGGAACCGTCACACACGACCCGCCGCCGACCGCCGGAGGCCGGCCGGGCGGACCGTTGATCGTCACCGAGGACACCGAACTCCTCGACGATCTGCTCCGCCTGTGCGCGGCGGCGGGCGCCACGCCCGAGGTGCACCACGGGGTGCCGGAGCGCAGAGGCGGCTGGGAGGCCGCGCCGCTGATCCTGGTGGGCGACGACGCCGCGCGGAGGCTGCGCGGGGCCGCGCGCAGAAGGGGCGTCGTCCTCGTCGGCCGGGACCAGGACGACTCAGGGGTGTGGCGACGGGCCGTCGAGATCGGCGCCGAGCACGTGCTGATGTTGCCCGACGGCGAGCAGTGGCTGGTCGACCGGATCGCCGACGTGGCCGAGGGCGTCGGACGGCCCGCCCTCACCGTGGGTGTCATCGGCGGCCGAGGCGGGGCCGGAGCCTCCACGCTCTCCTGCGCCCTCGCCGTCTCCTCCGCGCGGGAGGGACTGCGCACCCTCCTCGTGGACGCTGATCCGCTGGGCGGCGGACTCGACGTGCTCCTCGGCGGTGAGACGGCCGAAGGGCTGCGCTGGCCCGCATTCGCCTCCTCACGCGGACGGGTCGGCGGGGGAGCCCTGGAGGAGTCGCTGCCCGAGCTGCACTCGCTTCGGGTGCTCAGTTGGGACCGCGGCGACCGGATCGCCGTCCCGCCGCAGGCGGTGCGCGCGGTGCTCGCGGCGGCCCGGCGCCGGGGAGGCACGGTCGTGGTCGACCTGCCCCGCCGGATCGACGACGGTGTCGCCGAGGTCCTCTCGCAGCTGGACCTGGGCTTGCTGGTGGTGCCCGCCGAGCTGCGGGCCGTCGCGGCCGCGGGGCGGGTGGCCTCCGCGGTCGGCATGGTCCTGCGGGACCTACGCGTGGCGGTTCGCGGGCCGTACCCGCCGGGGCTCGACGACCGCGAGGTGGCCCGGCTGCTCCGACTGCCCCTGGTCGGCGAGGTACCGGACGAGCCGGGGCTGACGCGCCCGGACGAGGGCGCGGCGCCACCGGGCGCCGCTCCTCGAGGACCGCTCGCCCGGTTCTGCAAGGGGTTCTGGGAGCGGGCGCTCGTCGAGGCGGGTGCGGCATGAGCACCCTGGCCACTCATGAGGGCACGGCGCTGCTCGACGGTGTGCGGCGGTGGCTGGCCGAGAGCGGGGCCGAGCCGACCCCCGCATGCGTGGCGCAGGCCCTGCGGGAACAGGGGCGGGTCCTCGGGGACGCCGAGGTCCTGGGGGCCGCCGCGCAGTTGCGGTCCGAGCTGGTCGGCAGCGGACCGTTGGAGCCGCTCCTGGCCGATCCGTCGGTGACGGACGTGCTCGTGTCGGCCCCGGACCGGGTCTGGGTGGACCGGGGCGGCGGACTGGAGCTGACGCCGGTGCGGTTCCCGGACGCGGCGGCCGTGCGGCGTCTCGCCCAGCGTCTCGCCGCCGTGGCCGGACGCCGACTGGACGACGCCCGGCCCTGGGCCGACGCCCGGCTGCCCGACGGGACGCGGTTGCACGCGGTGCTGCCGCCGGTGGCCGTCGGCTGCGCCTGCCTGTCACTGCGGGTCGTGCGGCCCCGTGCCTTCACCCTCGGCGAGCTGGTCGCGGCGGGCACGGTGCCGCCGGGCGGGGACCGCGTGCTGCGGGCACTGCTCGACGCCCGGCTGTCCTTCCTGGTCAGCGGAGGAACCGGCACCGGCAAGACCACGCTGCTGAGCGCCCTGCTGGGACTGGTGGGGCCGGACGAGCGGATCGTCCTCGCCGAGGACTCGGCGGAACTGCGACCCGATCATCCGCACGTCGTGCGGCTGGAGACCAGACCCGCCAACCAGGAGGGCGCGGGCCTGGTCACCCTCGAGGATCTGGTGCGTCAGGCGCTGCGGATGCGGCCCGACCGACTGGTCGTGGGTGAGGTGCGCGGACCCGAAGTGGCGTATCTGCTGGCCGCGTTGAACACCGGCCACGAGGGCGGCTGCGGGACCGTGCACGCCAACGCCGCCGCCGATGTACCGGCCCGGCTGGAGGCGCTCGGCACGGCCGCCGGGCTCGACCGGGCCGCGCTGCACAGCCAACTGGCGGCCGCGCTCTCCGTGGTGCTGCATCTGGTGCGCGACCGTGCCGGGCGACGACGGATCGCCGAGGTGCACGTGCTGGAGCGGGACCCGTCGGGGCTGGTGCGGACAGTGCCGGCGCTGCGGTGGGGAGCGCAGGCGTTCGTGCGGGAGCGGGGCTGGGAGCGCCTGCGGGGGCTGCTTCGGGGTGAGGCGAGCGGGAGCGGGCCGGACCAGGCCGTGGTGGAGGGGGTCGGTCATGACGGGGGTGCCTGAGATGTCGAGGGGCGCGGCGGTGGTGTGCATGGGGGCGGCCGTCTGGTTGCTGGCCGAGCGGGAGGAAGCGGCGCGGCGGGCACGGTTGCTGCTCGCGGGTGACGGGGCCGTCGCGCAGGGACCGGCCGGGTGGCGGCGGCTGACCGGTGGGCTGCGGAGCCTCCGCGGGAGGCTGGGGGCCGAGTGGTGGTCGGTGGTGGCCGGGCTGGTGCTGGCTGTGCCCGGGGTGTCGGTACTGCCGGTCGTCCTGGGGGCGGCCGGGGTTCCGTTGCTGAGGCGGGCCCGGCTGGCCGGCGGGGCGCGGCGGGACCGGGAACAGCGGGCCGACGCGGTGATCGCCCTGTGCGGGACGCTCGCCGGGGAGGTGCGGGCCGGACGCCAGCCGGGCGAGGCGTTGTTGCGGGCCGCGCGGGACTGCGGCGGACTCGCCGACGCCCAGGTGACGGTGCTGGCGGCGGCGCGGTTCGGCGGTGATGTGCCGGACGCGCTCGCGACGGCGGCACGGCAACCGGGTGCTGAGGGACTGCTCGGCCTGGCGGCGTGCTGGCGGGTCGCCGTGGACCAGGGCGCGGGACTGGCGGCCGGACTCGACCGGCTCGCCGCCGCCCTGCGCGCCGAACGGGATCAACGGTCCGACCTGCGTGCCCAGTTGGCGGGCGCCCGGGCCACGGCGGTGATGCTCGCCGGGCTGCCGGCCCTGGGCCTCGTCATCGGCACCGCGCTGGGCGCCGATCCTCTCCACGTCCTGCTGCATACGGGGGCGGGGCTGGGCTGCCTGGCGACCGGCGGGGTGCTGGAGGGCCTCGGGCTGTGGTGGGTGGGGCGGATCGTACGGAGGGCGGAGGGAGCGGCATGAGCACAGAAATTGTCCACAGGCTGGGGGTGGCTGTGGGGATCGTGGCGGTCTGCGCAGGGTCGGCGCGGTGGCTGATCACGTCCCGGCGCCGCCGGAGGACGCGCCGGCGACTGGCCGGCCTGGCAAGGGCCCGGGATGTGCCGGCGCCTGTCCCACGCCTGGCCGTGGGCGGGATCGCCCGGGCTTGGCTGCCCCCGGCGGGCGTGGCGTGCGCCGGATGGGCGCTGGTCGGGGGTCTCGCCGGGGTCGCCGTGGGGCTGGCCGGCGCGGTGGGTGTGTGGCGGTGGCGGCTGAGGCGGGAGACGGCCGGCGCGGATCCGCGCGTATCCGACCTCGCCGAGGCGGCGCGGCAACTGCCCCTCGCCGCCGACCTGCTGGCGGCCTGTATCGCGGCGGGTGCCGGCCCGGTGATCGCGGCGCAGGCGGTGGGCGAGGCCCTCGGTGGCCCCGTCGGCGATGCCCTCGCCCGGGGTGCGGCGGAGGTGCGGCTGGGTGGGGAACCGGGTGCGGCCTGGCGGAGGTTGGGGGCCCTACCGGGCGCCGGAGCCCTGGCCGGGCTGCTGGAACGGGCCGATGTGTCCGGGCTGCCCGCCGCCGTGCCGGTCGCACGGCTCGCCGCGGAGGCCCGTGCCGACTGGGGCCGCGCCGCGACGGTCAGGGCCCGCCGGGCGGGCGTGATGGTCAGTGCGCCGGTCGGGCTGTGCTTCCTGCCCGCGTTCATCGCGGTCGGTGTGCTGCCCGTGGTGATCGGGCTCGCGGGCGGGGTGCTCGGAGGGGGTGGTGGATGACGCGAAGAGGGACCGGAAGCAAGTGAGCGGCAAAAAGCAGAAGTTCGGACTCTTTCCCACGGGGGTTGAGATGTATCAGGTGGTACGGGCACGGCTGGGTGTCCTGGTGAGCGGAATGCGCACGGCGCGGAGCGACAGGGGGATGGTCACCTCCGAGTACGCGATGGGAATCATCGCCGCGGTGGCGTTCGCGGTGGTGCTCTACAAGGTGGTCACGAGCGGGCCGGTCAGCGCGGAGCTGCAAGCCATCGTGAAGGGAGCCCTCAATGCGCGGATGTGAGCGGGACGCCGACCGGGGGTTCGTCACGGCGGAGTCGGCCGTGGTGCTGCCCGTGCTGGTGATGTTCGCGATGGCTCTGGTGTGGGGGCTGCTGGCCGTGGCCGCGCAGATCCAGTGTGTGGACGCGGCGCGGACGGGAGCGCGTGCGGCGGCCCGCCAGGACCCGCCCGGCGCGGTCGTGAAGCTGACCCGTGAGGCGGCGCCGCCCGGTGCGAAGGTGACCGTCAGCCGGGACGCGGAGCAGGTCCGGGTGGTCGTCGTGGCCGAGCCTCCGGTGCTGCGTGGTCTGTCCTTCACCGTGCGCGAGGAGGCCGTGGCGTCGGTGGAGGAGGCGGTGGGCACATGAGGCGCCGTCGGGCGAGGGCCGGATCCGGCTCGAGGACGGCGGCCATGGGCCGGCGCGCCGGGTCGGACCGCGGGTCCGCCACCGTCTGGAGCGTGGGGGCCATCGCCGTCCTGTGCGTGGTGTTCGGCGTGGTCCTCGCGCTCGGGCAGGCCGTCGTGATCCGGCATCGCGCGGCGGGCGGTGCGGATCTCGCGGCGCTCGCCGCGGCGGATCACTGGGCCGAGGGCGGTGCGGTTGCCTGTGCCCGGGCCGGCCGGGTCGCCCGGGCACAGGGCGTGCGGCTGGTGCGGTGCGAGGTCACCGGACAGATCTCGGACGTCACGGCGGCGTCGGGACGGGGGCCGTTCACGGCGCAGGTCAGGGCGCGGGCGGGGCCTGCGACGGCCCTGCCGGACCTCTCGTCGGCTGCTCAGCTGCCCCGTCCGCCCTCTCCGTCTCCTGCGCAGCGCCCTCCTTCTCCTCGGGAGCCCCCTCCAGCAGCACCGTGAGGAGGCGCACCGCCCCCCTCTTGTGCAGCGGATCGTTGCCGTTGCCGCACTTGGGGGACTGGATGCAGGACGGACATCCGGCCTCGCACTCGCAGGAGGCGATGGCCTGGCGGGTGGCGGACAGCCAGGTACGGGCGGTGTGGAAGGCGCGCTCCGCGAAGCCCGCGCCGCCCGGATGGCCGTCATAGACGAAGACCGTGGGCAGGAGCGTGTCGGGGTGGAGCGGGATCGACACGCCGCCGATGTCCCAGCGGTCGCAGGTCGCGAAGAGGGGCAGCAGCCCGATCGACGCGTGTTCGGCGGCGTGCAGGGAGCCGCCGAGGATCTCCGGGTTGATCCGCGCCCGGTCCAGCTGGTCCTCGGTGACGGTCCACCACACGGCGCGGGTGCGCAGCGTACGGGGAGGGAGGTCGAGTTTGGTCTCGCCGAGCACTTCGCCGGTGATGAGCCGTCTGCGCAGGAAGGAGACGACCTGGTTGGTGACCTCGACGGAGCCGTAGCAGAGGCGGCCGTCACCCCAGGGGATCTCGACGTCCGTCTCCAGGACGGAGATCGACGTCGTGTCCCGGGCGACCGTGGAGTAGGGCGGGGCGGCCTCCTCGACGAGGGCGACGGAGTCGTCCAGATCCAGCGACCGCACCAGGTAGGAACGGCCCTGGTGGAGATGGACCGCCCCCTCGTGCACCGTCGAGTGCGCGGCGCCGGCGTCCACCGTGCCGAGCAGCCGGCCGGTGCCGGTCTCGACGACCTGGACCGGGCGTCCGCCCTCGCCGCGGATGTCCGTCAGGTCGGCGGCGCGCTCCCGGCGGGTCCAGTGCCAGGCCTTGGTGCGGCGGCGCAGCAGCTTCGCGGCCTCCAGCTGGGGCAGCAGGCCCTCGCTGGCGGGGCCGAACAGGTCGAGGTCCTCGTCCGTCAGGGGCAGCTCCGCGGCTGCGGCGCACAGGTGCGGGGCCAGCACGTAGGGGTTGTCGGGGTCGAGGACGGTCGACTCGACGGGCTGGTCGAACAGGGCCTCGGGGTGGTGGACGAGGAAGGTGTCCAGCGGGTCGTCACGGGCGACCAGAACGGCCAGCGCCCCCTGCCCGGACCGCCCGGCCCGGCCCGCCTGCTGCCACAGAGAGGCACGCGTGCCCGGGTAACCGGCGATGACGACCGCGTCGAGGCCGGAGATGTCGATGCCGAGTTCGAGGGCGTTCGTCGCCGCGAGGCCCAGCAGTTCACCCGAATGGAGGGCTTGTTCGAGTGCGCGGCGCTCCTCCGGCAGATAGCCACCCCGGTACGCCGCGACACGCCGGGCCAGCGACCGGTCGACCTCGGCCAGACGCTCCTGGGAGATGACCGAGATCAGCTCGGCGCCCCGTCGGGAGCGGACGAAGGTCACCGAGCGCACGCCCTGCACGGTGAGGTCGGTCAGCAGGTCGGCGGCCTCGGCGGTGGCCGTACGGCGGACCGGGGCGCCCCTTTCCCCGTGCAGTTCGGTCAGCGGCGGTTCCCACAGGGCGAACACCAGTTCCCCGCGTGGGGAGGCGTCGTCGGCCACCTCCAGCACCGGCACGCCGGTGAGGCGGCGGGCGGCCACCGCGGGCTCGGCGGCGGTCGCGGAGGCCAGCAGGAACACCGGCGAGGCGCCGTAGCGGGCGCACAGGCGGCGCAGGCGACGCAGCACCTGGGCGACGTGGGAGCCGAACACGCCGCGGTAGGTGTGGCACTCGTCGATGACGACGTACTTCAGCGACTTCAGGAAGGAGGACCAGCGAGGGTGGGAGGGCAGGATGCCGCGGTGCAGCATGTCCGGGTTGGTCAGGACGTAGTTGGCGTACTGACGGATCCACTCGCGTTCCTCGAACGGAGTATCGCCGTCGTACACGGCCGCGCGTACCGAATTGCCCAGAGGATGTGAAAGTTCCTTCACGGAGCGGCATTGGTCCGCCGCGAGGGCCTTGGTCGGAGCCAGGTAGAGCGTGGTCGCGCCGCGGCCGTTCGGAGCTTCCGCGCCCTCCAGGAGAGTGGACAGAACCGGCACCAGGTACGCCAGGGACTTGCCGGAGGCCGTGCCGGTGGCCACGACGACCGAGTCGCCGTCCAGAGCGTGCTCGGCGGCGCGTGCCTGGTGGGCCCAGGGATGTTCGATGCCCGCGGCCCGAACGGCGGCGACGACCTCCGTGCGGATCCGGTCCGGCCAGACGGCATGCCGACCCGCGCGCGGGGGCAAGTGCTCCGTATGAGTAATGCGCGAAGCCCTGCCCGGGCCGGACGCGAGCCGGTCCAGGATCGCGCTCGGCGCGGGCCGGGAGGCGGGGTCCGTCGGGGTTCGATCGGATCGGTGATTCTTGGCCATCGGCACCGAGTGTGTCACTGGCGTGACGGACAATGGAGCCAAGGCGTCGTGCACGCCTGCCGGTAAGTGATTGAATGCCATCGCGGCTGGCGAAGCGTCCAGGGGCTGAAGCCGAATGCCCCTAGGGCGACCGCTCGATAGCAAGGTGCTGGAGGATCCGTGGACCTGTCCCTGTCGACCGAAACCATGGGCGATCGCACGATCGTCAGGGTCGGTGGCGAAATCGACGTATATACCGCGCCCAAGCTGCGCGAGCAGTTGGTCGAGCTGGTGAACGACGGCAGTTTCCACCTTGTCGTCGACATGGAGGGCGTGGACTTCCTCGACTCCACCGGGCTCGGCGTGCTGGTCGGCGGCCTGAAGCGTGTGCGGGCCCATGAGGGCTCCCTGCGCCTGGTCTGCAACCAGGAGCGCATTTTGAAGATCTTCCGCATCACCGGCCTCACCAAGGTGTTCCCGATTCACACCTCGGTCGAGGAAGCGGTTGCGGCCACCGACTGACGCCGGTCCCGGGCCATGTGCCCGGGCCGGCCGGCATTCGGCAGAAGTGACAAGCGAGGGGGCCCGGGTCTCGCCGGCCCGGCGCCTCCCGACAGCACGCCCGTAGTTGCGAGGGGGATGCATGGCCACGGTTGAGCTCCGCTTCAGCGCGCTGCCCGAGCACGTCAGGACCGCCCGGCTGGTGGCGGCAGCGGTGGCGCGCAGGGCCGGAGTGGACGAGGCCGTCCTCGACGAGGTCAGGCTCGCCGTCGGCGAGGCGTGCAGCCGGGCCGTCGGGCTGCACCAGACCGGCGGGATCTCGGCACCGGTGAAGGTGCTGCTGATCGAGGAGGAGAAGCAGTTCTCCATCGAGGTCGGCGACGCGGCCCCGCACGCGGTCTCCGGCGAGCGCGGCCCCGGCGGCGGACCCGGCGACTCCGGCGGGGAGGCCGACGAGGACGAGATGGGCCTCGCGGTCATCAGCGGACTCGTCGACGACGTCGAGGTCAGCGCGGGCGAGCACGGCGGGCTGATCAAGATGACCTGGCCGACCACACCGCCGCCGACGATTCTGGTCTGACCCCGCCACCGCACATCCCGTTCTTGACGAAGGGCCCCACCCGTGGGGCCCTTCGTCACGTGCGGGTGTCAGTTCTCGCCTTTACAGTGGTTCCTGTGCCGTTCATCGCGTGAATTCGTTCACGATCATTCGCGCGCTCCACGGCAGCTTCAGAATGCTTTCAAGGCATTACCTCGGAAGACCAATTCCGCTTATCGCGCTCTGTTTTGATCAGGTTCCGGTACCTAGAATCCCGTCCACATCTTGAGCTCAGCCCAAGCGTCAAGGAGGACGAATGGCGGGGCTTTCCCTCTCACCACAGTCGGGCCATCCCACCGACCTCGCAGCCGCCGTACTGACCGATGGCAACCGCGTGCTCATCGTGGTCATCGCGGTCGTGGCACTGGCGGCACTGGCGATCGCGGGCGTCCTGGTGCGCCAGGTACTCGCGGCCGGCGAGGGCACCGACAGCATGAAGAAGATCGCGGCAGCGATCCAGGAAGGCGCGAACGCCTATCTGGCCCGTCAGCTGCGCACGCTCGGCGTATTCGCCGTGGTCGTGTTCTTCCTGCTCATGCTGCTGCCCGCGGACGACTGGAATCAGCGTGCCGGACGTTCGGTGTTCTTCCTGATCGGAGCGGCGTTCTCGGCGGCCACCGGCTATATCGGCATGTGGCTCGCCGTACGCAGCAATGTGCGTGTCGCCGCGGCGGCGCGTGAAGCCACCCCGGCGGAAGGCGCGCCGGAAAAGGATCTGACCACCGTCTCGCACAAGGCGATGAAGATCGCTTTCCGTACGGGCGGTGTGGTCGGCATGTTCACGGTGGGCCTCGGCCTGCTCGGCGCCTCCTGCGTGGTGCTGGTGTACGCGGCCGACGCGCCGAAGGTGCTCGAGGGGTTCGGCCTCGGGGCCGCGCTGATCGCGATGTTCATGCGTGTCGGCGGCGGCATCTTCACCAAGGCCGCCGACGTCGGCGCCGACCTGGTCGGCAAGGTCGAGCAGGGCATTCCGGAGGACGACCCGCGCAATGCCGCGACCATCGCCGACAACGTGGGCGACAACGTCGGCGACTGCGCGGGCATGGCGGCCGACCTCTTCGAGTCGTACGCCGTGACCCTCGTGGCCGCGCTGATCCTGGGCTCGGCCGCCTTCGGCGACGCCGGGCTCGGCTTCCCGCTGCTGGTGCCGGCGATCGGCGTGATCACCGCCATGATCGGCATCTTCGCGGTGGCGCCCAGGCGGGCCGACCGCAGCGGCATGAGCGCCATCAACCGCGGGTTCTTCATCTCCGCGGTGATCTCGCTGGTGCTGGTGGCGGTGGCCGTCTTCGTCTATCTGCCCGGGAACTACTCCGAGCTCGACGGGGTCACCGACACCGCGATCCTCGGCAAGGACGGCGACCCGCGGGTCCTCGCGCTGGTCGCGGTGGCCATCGGCATCGTGCTCGCCGCCCTGATCCAGCAACTGACCGGCTATTTCACCGAGACCACCCGCCGCCCCGTCAGGGACATCGGCAAGAGCTCGCTCACCGGCCCGGCCACCGTCGTCCTCGCCGGAATCTCGGTCGGTCTCGAATCCGCCGTCTACACCGCCCTGTTGATCGGCCTCGGGGTGTACGGGGCGTTCCTGCTGGGCGGTACGTCCATCATGCTGGCGCTGTTCGCGGTGGCACTGGCCGGCACCGGCCTGCTCACCACGGTCGGTGTGATCGTCGCGATGGACACCTTCGGGCCGGTCTCCGACAACGCGCAGGGCATCGCGGAGATGTCCGGTGACGTCGAGGGCGCGGGCGCGCAGGTGCTCACCAACCTGGACGCGGTCGGCAACACCACCAAGGCGATCACCAAGGGCATCGCCATCGCCACGGCCGTCCTCGCGGCGGCGGCGCTGTTCGGGTCGTACCGCGACGCGATCTTCACCGGCGCGCGGGACGTGGGCGAGGCACTCAGCGGGGACGGTGCCCCGATGAGTCTGATGATGGACATCTCGCAGCCCAATAATCTGGTGGGTCTCGTCGCCGGCGCGGCGGTCGTCTTCCTCTTCTCGGGGCTGGCGATCAACGCCGTGTCGCGCTCGGCGGGTTCCGTGGTCTACGAGGTGCGGCGGCAGTTCCGTGAGAAGCCAGGGATCATGGACTACAGCGAGACTCCTGAGTACGGCAAGGTCGTCGACATCTGCACCAAGGACGCCCTGCGCGAGCTCGCGACCCCCGGTCTGCTGGCCGTGCTGGCGCCCGTCTTCATCGGGTTCACGCTCGGCGTCGGCCCGCTCGGCGCGTTCCTGGCGGGCGCGATCGGCGCGGGCACGCTGATGGCGGTGTTCCTCGCCAACTCCGGTGGCGCCTGGGACAACGCCAAGAAACTCGTCGAGGACGGCCACCACGGAGGCAAGGGTGGCGAGGCCCACGCGGCGACCGTGATCGGCGACACGGTCGGCGACCCGTTCAAGGACACCGCGGGCCCCGCGATCAACCCGCTGCTGAAGGTCATGAACCTGGTGGCGCTGCTCATCGCGCCCGCGGTCATCAAGTTCTCCTACGGCCCGGACGAGAGCATCGGGGTGCGGATCCTGATCGCCGCCCTGGCGTTCGTCGTGATCGCCGGGGCGGTGTACGTGTCGAAGCGGCGAGGAATCGCCATGGGTGACGAAGACAACGCCGGGACGGAGCCCAAGTCGGCCGATACGGCGGTGGTTTCGTAGGGAGGATCTTCGAGCCCCAGCTCAAGGTGCGGGCGGGCGGTGCGCGTTGGCGCGTCGCCCGCCCGCACCTTGTGGGTAGAGGATCACGCGTGAGCCTTCTCTCGCTTGGTGCAATAGGTTACGAAACGGTCTTAATGGACGTTCGGCGTGCGGTTGCCGTGCATCTGACGTGTATGTTCCGGGGCCGAGAGCCATGGAAGGGACCAAACCGGTGAACAAGAAGCTCGCGGCCGCACTGTCCGGCGGTGCGGTACTGGTACTGGCGCTGTCGGGTTGCGGCGGCGACGACGGCAACGACAAGCTGGACTCCTGGGCCAAGCAGGTCTGTGACTCCGTGCAGCCGCAGGCCAAGAAGATCGAGTCGGCCAATGCCGCGATCCAGAAGGAGACCTCCGACAACAGCACGCCGGAGGACGTCCAGAAGACCGACGCGCAGGCCTTCCAGGACATGTCCGACGCCTACAAGGCGATCGGAACCGCCGTGGACAAGGCCGGGGCGCCGAACGTCGAGAACGGCGAGAAGAAGCAGCAGGACGCGGTCAAGGAGCTCAACGCGATCGCCACCTCGTACGCCTCCCTGAAGAAGCAGGTCGACGGGCTCGACACCAAGGACCAGGGCAAGTTCGCCGACGGCCTGAAGGACATCGCCACCGAGCTGGACAAGCTGAGCCAGAGCGGGAACGACGCCCTCAGGAACCTGGAGGAGGGCGAGGTCGGCCAGGCCATGGCCCGGCAGTCCAGCTGCAAGGCGGCCACGGCGTCGTCGGGAGCCACCCAGAGCTGAGGGGCCGGGACGCGGGACACGACGGCTGACCCGGTGGTGACCCCGCACCGGCGGGCCACCTGATGTGCCCGGCGGCAGGCGGGAGCACGACGGCTCACCCGGTGGTGGCCCGCCCCGGCGGGTCACCTGATGTGCCGGGCGGCACGTACGCGCGCGGCCGCACTGCACGGCAGACCGTCGCCGTCGTGCTTGCCGCAACCGGTGTTCGGGTGTTCCCGCAGGCACCCGTGCGATACCTCGGCACGCGCCGTGCGACTTTCGTCACGGCGGCAGTGTCCGGGTGTTCCCGCGAGCACCCGTGCGATACCCCCGGGACGGGCACGCGCGGCACCCGTCCCGGCGGCCACAATGGGGGCGTGAGTAACGCCAGCCCATCACCCCTGCCCCCGCTGCCCGCCTCCGACCGCCCCGATGTCGCCGCCCGGCTCCGGGACGCCCTGCTCGCGGCCTCCTTCACCGCCGACGGACTGCTCGACCTGCTCGGCGCCCCCGCGTACGCGGCGCTGGCCCGGAGCGAGACCGTGCCCGCGCTCCGGGCGACCCGCGGGGACACCCCGCTGGAGATGCTCGTCCGGCTGTTCCTGCTCCAGCAGCCCGTGCCGCACGCGCGCGTGGCGGACGTCCTGCCCGTCGACGCCTGCCTGGACAGCGGCTGGCTGGCCCGGTCCGGCGGGGACGAACTCGCCGCCACGGTGGATGTCCGGCCCTACGGCGGGCCCGGCGGCGAGGACTGGTTCATCGTCTCGGACCTCGGCTGCGCGGTCGGCGGCGCCGGCGGCATCGGCCGACGTGACGAAGGGGTCGTCCTCGGGGTCGGCGGCGCCTCCATGACCCTCGCCGGCATCACCGTCCGCACGCCCGTCGCCGCCGCGCTCGACCTCGGCACCGGTTCCGGCATCCAGGCCCTGCACGCGGCGCAGCACGCCACGCGCGTGGCGGCCACCGATCTCAACCCACGTGCCCTGCACATCACCGCCCTCACCTTGGCACTGTCCGGCACCGCGGCCGCCGAGCTGCGTGAGGGATCCCTCTTCGAGCCGGTCCGGAGCGATGAGAGGTTCGACCTGATCGTCTCCAACCCGCCCTTCGTGATCTCTCCCGGTGCGCGGCTCACCTACCGCGACGGCGGGATGGGCGGGGACGATCTGTGCCGCACGCTCGTTCAGCAAGCGGGCGAGTATCTGAACGAGGGCGGTTTCGCGCAGTTCCTCGCCAACTGGCAGCACGTGGAAGGAGAGGACTGGCAGGACCGGCTCAGGTCCTGGGTGCCCCGAGGCTGCGACGCGTGGATCGTGCAGCGCGAGGTGCAGGACATCAACCAGTACGCCGAGCTGTGGCTGCGTGACGCCGGCGACCACCAGGGCGACACGGCGGAGTACCGGGCGCGGTACGACGCATGGCTCGACGAGTTCGAGGCGCGCAAGGTGAAGGCCGTCGGCTTCGGCTGGATCACCCTGCGCAGGACGAGCGCGGCCGTGCCCTCGATCACGGCGGAGGAGTGGCCGCACCCGGTGGAGCAGCCGCTCGGCGACACGATCCGGGCCCACTTCGACCGGCTCGACCACCTGCGCGACCACGACGACGCCGCGCTGCTCGAAGGGCGTTTCCGGCTCGCCGCGGAGGTCGTCCAGGAGCAGGTCGGGCTGCCGGGGGCCGAGGACCCCGAGCACGTCGTGCTGCGCCAGAACCGCGGCATGCGCCGGGCGACCCGGGTGGACACGGTCGGCGCGGGCTTCGCGGGTGTCTGCGACGGCACGATGAGCGCGGGCCGCATCCTCGACGCCATCGCCCAGCTGATCGGAGAGGACCCGGTGCTGCTGCGCGACCGCACACCGGCCCAGATCCGGCTGCTGGTCGAGCAGGGGTACCTGGAGCCGGTGCGCTGAGAGGGCGGGCGGGCCGGGGGAGATTCCTCGCCGAGAGCCGCTTCACCGGGTCCGTCGAGGAGGCTCGCCAACAAATTCGAGTCGATTTGGACACCTCGTTCGAGACGGGCCGTGAGGAACCGGACGCCTTTGATCCACTGCTGTGCGGCGCCCCTGTTCACCTCGGGTTCGCCTGCCCGCCGCCCGCGCGTGTCAGCCTCCCGGGGCTGACACTGGGCGGACAGGAGAAAGGGGGCACGGCGGGCCATGGAGAGCGAAGCGGCGATCTTCGCGGGAGCGGTGTTCTCCCTGTTCGGAGGCGGGCTGCTGGTGTGGACCGCGACCTGCGTGCACAACCACAGGCCCGTCGCCCACGGGGTGAGGCCCGTCCCGTCCGCGACGCTCGCGGGGGTCGTCGCGGTGCTCGCCCTGGCCATCGGAACGTGGTGCTTCGGCCGCCTCTGAGGCTCGCGCCGCGGACGTGTCCGCCGGTGACCGGCAGGTCGCACTCCGCACAGGGACCGGCCTGCTCCGGGCACTCCGGGCGGCAGGATTGGTGGTAGTCGGGTTACCGTTCGAGTGGCCGTTGCGGGCTTTTCCCGTTTGACACGGGGGCGGGATGTACCGTCACACTCCGCAGCGTCACCACGTACCCAGCCCCGGTAAGCGACTCCGGGGAGGCCCCAGCGTCGACCGGAGAGAAGAGCGAAGTTGTCCCCGACCAGCGAGACCGCGAAGGGCGGCCGCCGACTCGTCATCGTCGAGTCGCCTGCCAAGGCGAAGACGATCAAGGGCTATCTCGGTCCCGGATACATTGTCGAGGCGAGCGTCGGGCACATCCGCGACCTTCCCAACGGCGCCGCCGAGGTGCCCGAGAAGTACACCGGCGAGGTCCGCCGCCTCGGTGTGGACGTCGAACATGACTTTCAGCCGATCTATGTGGTCAACGCCGACAAGAAGGCGCAGGTCAAGAAGCTCAAGGACCTGCTGAAGGAGTCCGACGAACTCTTCCTCGCCACCGATGAGGACCGCGAGGGCGAGGCCATCGCCTGGCACCTCCAGGAGGTGCTCAAGCCCAAGGTCCCGGTCAAGCGGATGGTCTTCCACGAGATCACCAAGGCCGCGATCCAGGCTGCCGTGGCCAACCCGCGCGAGCTCAACCAGAAGCTCGTCGACGCCCAGGAGACCCGCCGCATCCTCGACCGCCTCTACGGCTACGAGGTCTCGCCGGTCCTGTGGAAGAAGGTCATGCCGCGCCTGTCCGCGGGCCGTGTCCAGTCGGTGGCCACACGACTCGTCGTGGAGCGGGAACGCGAGCGCATCGCGTTTCGTTCGGCTGAGTACTGGGACCTGACGGGCACCTTCGCGACCGGCCGCGCCGGAGACTCGTCGGACCCGTCGTCGCTGGTCGCGCGCCTGCAGACCGTCGACGGCAGGCGGGTCGCGCAGGGCCGCGACTTCGACTCCCTGGGACAACTGAAGAGCGCGAACACCCTCCACCTCGACGAGGCGAACGCCCGCGCCCTGGCCGCCGCCCTGGAGCAGACGCGGTTCGCCGTCCGCTCCGTCGAGTCCAAGCCGTACCGCCGCTCGCCGTACGCCCCGTTCCGTACGACGACGCTGCAGCAGGAGGCCAGCCGCAAGCTGGGCTTCGGCGCGAAGGCCACGATGCAGGTCGCGCAGAAGCTGTACGAGAACGGCTACATCACCTACATGCGTACGGACTCCACGACCCTGAGCGACACGGCGGTCTCCGCCGCCCGCGCCCAGGTCACGCAGCTGTACGGCGCCGACTACCTGCCGCCGCAGCCGAGGACGTACGCCGGGAAGGTCAAGAACGCGCAGGAGGCGCACGAGGCGATCCGCCCCTCGGGTGATCGTTTCCGCACTCCGGCCGAGACCGGACTGACCGGTGACCAGTTCAAGCTGTACGAGCTGATCTGGAAGCGGACCGTCGCCTCCCAGATGAAGGACGCCACCGGCAACAGCGTCACGGTGAAGATCGGCGGCACGGCGGCCGACGGCCGGGACGTCGAGTTCAGTGCCTCCGGCAAGACGATCACCTTCCACGGCTTCCTGAAGGCCTACGTCGAGGGCGCCGACGACCCGAACGCCGAGCTGGACGACCGCGAGCGCCGGCTGCCGCAGGTCTCCGAGGGCGACGCCCTGAGCGCCGAGGAGATCACGGTCGACGGGCACGCCACCAAGCCCCCGGCCCGCTACACCGAGGCGTCCCTGGTCAAGGAGCTGGAAGAGCGAGAGATCGGCCGCCCGTCGACGTACGCGTCGATCATCGGCACGATCCTCGACCGCGGCTACGTCTTCAAGAAGGGCACGGCCCTGGTGCCGTCCTTCCTGTCCTTCGCCGTGGTCAACCTCCTGGAGAAGCACTTCGGGCGGCTCGTCGACTACGACTTCACCGCCAAGATGGAGGACGACCTCGACCGCATCGCCCGCGGTGAGGCGCAGTCCGTGCCGTGGCTGAAGCGGTTCTACTTCGGCGAGACAGGGCCTGACAGCGGCTTCGCCGCGGGGGTCACCGGAGCCGCCGCCGACGCGGGCAACGGCGACGGGGACCATCTCGGTGGCCTCAAGGAACTGGTGACGGACCTGGGCGCGATCGACGCGCGCGAGGTGTCGTCGTTCCCCGTGGGCAACGACATCGTGCTGCGGGTCGGCCGCTACGGGCCGTACATCGAGCGCGGCGAGAAGGACTCCGAGCAGCACCAGCGCGCCGACATCCCCGAGGACCTCGCGCCGGACGAGCTGACCGTCGACCTCGCGGAGGAACTGCTCGCCAAGCCGAGCGGTGACTACGAGCTGGGCACGGATCCCGCCACCGGCCACACGATCGTCGCCAAGGACGGCCGGTACGGTCCGTATGTGACGGAGGTCCTCCCCGAGGGCACCCCGAAGACGGGCAAGAACGCGGTCAAGCCGCGCACGGCGTCCCTGTTCAAGACGATGTCCCTGGACACGGTGACGCTCGACGACGCCCTGAAGCTGATGTCGCTGCCGCGTGTCGTCGGCGTCGACGCCGAGGGCCAGGAGATCACCGCGCAGAACGGCCGCTACGGCCCGTACCTGAAGAAGGGCACGGACTCGCGCTCGCTCCAGGCCGAGGAGCAGCTCTTCACGATCACGCTGGAGGAGGCGCTGGCGATCTACGCACAACCCAAGCAGCGTGGCCGGGCGGCCGCCAAGCCGCCGCTGAAGGAGCTGGGCACCGACCCGGTGAGCGAGAAGCCGGTCGTGGTCAAGGACGGCCGCTTCGGCCCGTACGTCACCGACGGGGAGACCAACGCGACCCTGCGCTCCGGCGACAGTGTCGAGGACATCACTCCCGAGCGCGGTTTCGAGCTGCTCGCCGAGAAGCGTGCCAAGGCACCGGCGAAGAAGACCGCGAAGAAGGCGGCCAAGAAGGCGCCGGCGAAGAAGGCGGCGACGGTCAAGAAGACCGCGGCGAAGAAGACCACGACCGTGAAGAAGACGACGGCGAAGAAGACCACCGCCGTGAAGAAGACGGCCGCCAAGACGGCGACGGCCGCCAAGTCCACGGAGGACTGACACCGTTTTGATCCCTGTTCGGAATCCGGACCACCGCGCCCGGATCTTCGCCCTGGGTTCGGAAAGCGAACGCCCCGGCAACACTTCGGTGTCGGGGCGTGCGCATGCCAGCCCGCGCCCTCCAGCGTGACGGTGGCTCCCGATAGGCTGAACGCATGACGCGAGCCGACCACCCAACGGCCCCTCAGCCCGCCCCCGACGATGCCCTGGTCGCCGACTCCCGCGAGCGGGCCGTCCGCGCCCTGCTGCGCCGACCGCAGCTGAAGCGGTTGTGGAGCGCACAGCTCGTGGGAGGTGCGGGGGACACCCTCGCCCTCCTCGTGCTGGTCGTCCTCGCGCTCCAGGCGGCCGTCGCCGAAGGCTCGTTCGGGGGTGGCTACCGCGGCGTGGCGTTCGCAGTGGCGACCGTTTTCGGGGTGCGCATCCTCGCGACGCTCCTGTTCGGCGCCGTGCTGCTCGGCCCGCTCACCGCCCTCACCTCGCAGGACGGCCCCCTGGACCGCCGCTGGACCATGGTGGGCGCCGACGGGCTGCGCGCGGCGCTGCTCATCGTCGCGCCCCTGTGGATCGACTGGACGCCCGAGGACGCACTGGCCGTCCTTCTCGTCACGGCCTTCGTCACCGGGGGCGCCGAGCGGTTCTGGACGGTGTGCCGCGAGAGCGCGGCTCCCGCGCTGCTGCCCGCCCCGCCGCCGGAGGGCGCGACGGTCCGGCCCCTGCCCGACCACATGGACGCCCTGCGCCGCCTGTCCCTGCGCACCGGCTTCGTGGCGATCCCCCTCGCGGCCGTCGCGCTGGTCGTGGCGTCCCTGTTCAACAACCTTCTCGGCGCCGGCATCGACTGGTTCGGCCAGCACCAGGCGGCCCTCGCCTCCTACGTGGCCGCCGGGCTCTTCGCCGCGTCCCTGTCCGTGCTGACCTTCCTGGAACTGCCCGGCACGCGCACCCCGCGCGCGCGGTCGCCGCTCGAAGGGCTGCGCCGCCCGAAGACCGGCACCGGCACCGACAAGGGCCGCACCGGCGCGATGCCACTGCTGGTCCTCGCCTGCGCCGCCGTCGCCGCCGCGGTGTCGGCCGCGGTCGCCGTCGCCGTGCTGCACGCCAAGGACCTGGGCGGCGGCCCGGTACTCTACGGCCTGTTCGTGGCCGCGCTGACCGGCGGTGTCGTCGTCGGCATCCGCACGGCGCCCGCCCTCCTGCCCGCCCTGTCCCGCCGCAGGCTGCTCGCGCTGACGATCGCCTTCACCGGTGTCGCCCTGCTGGCCGCCGGGCTGGTCCCGGACGTCACCACCGTGCTGCTGATCCTCGCGCTCGCCGGTGTCGGCGCGGGCATGTCCGCCAACATCGGCCACACCCTGCTCGACCAGGAGACCGAGGAGTACCGGCGCCCCCGCACGACGGAGCACCTGCACGCGGTCGTCCGGGTCTGCGTGGCGCTCGGCGCGGTGATCGCCCCGCTGGTGGCGGCGGCGATCGGCCCGCACCGACTGGAGAGCGGCAAGTTCGTCTTCGCGCACGGCGGCGCGGCCTTCACGCTGATGCTCGCCGGCGCCCTGCTGCTGCCGGTCGCCGCGCTGGTGCTGGCCAAGGTCGACGACCGTTCCGGCGTGCCCCTGCGGCAGGACCTGAAGGACGCGCTGCTCGGCGGCGACGACCCGGAGCCGGGGACCGCGGCCTCCGGCTTCTTCATCGCCCTGGAGGGTGGCGACGGAGCCGGCAAGTCCACGCAGGCCGAGGCGCTCGCCGAGTGGATCCGCGGCAAGGGCCACGAGGTCGTGCTGACACGCGAGCCGGGGGCGACGCCGGTCGGCAAGCGGCTGCGGTCGATCCTGCTGGACGTGTCGAGCGCGGGCCTGTCCCACCGCGCGGAGGCGCTGCTGTACGCGGCCGACCGGGCCGAGCACATCGACACCGTCGTACGGCCCGCTCTGGAGCGCGGAGCCGTCGTCATCTCCGACCGGTACATCGACTCGTCCGTCGCCTACCAGGGCGCCGGCCGTGACCTGTCGCCCACCGAGATCGCCCGCATCAACCGCTGGGCGACGGACGGGCTGGTGCCGCATCTGACCGTACTGCTGGACATCGCGCCGGAGACCGCCCGTGAGCGGTTCACCGAGGCGCCGGACCGGCTGGAGTCCGAGCCCGCCGAGTTCCACGCGCGCGTGCGGGCCGGATTCCTCACCCTGGCCGCGGCCGACGCCGGGCGGTACCTGGTGGTGGACGCCGGGCAGGAGCCCGAAGCCGTCACGACCGTCATCCGCCACCGGCTCGACCAGGTGCTGCCGCTGTCCGAGGCCGAGATCGAGGCCCGGGAGGAGGCGCGCAGGAAGGCCGAGGAGGAAGCCCGCCGCAAGGCCGAGGAAGAGGCCGCCCGCAAGGCGGAGGAGGAGCGCCTGGAGCGCGAGCGCCAGGAGCAGCTCGCCAAACTGCGCGCCGAGGAGGAGGAGCGCAAGCGCCGCGAGCTGGAGGAGGCGCAGCGCCGCGAGGCCGAACGGCAGGCGGAGGAGGCCCGGCGCCGCGCCGAGGAAGCCCGCCGGAAGGCCGAGGAAGAACGGGCCCGGCTTCTCGCGGAGGAGAAGGCCCGTGCCGAGGAGGAGGCCCGCCGCAAGGTCGAGGAGGAGCGTCGCCGCAAGCAGGCCGAGGAGGAGGCGCGCCTGCGTGCCGAGGCCGAGGCACTCCGCCTCGAGAAGCAGCGCAAGGCCGAGCAGGCGCTGCTGCGGGCCGAGGAGGCACGACGGCTCGCGGAAGCGGCGGCCGCCGCGGCCGAGGCCGGCCCCAAGAGCCCTGCCCCGAAGCGCGCCACGGGTTCCGCGGCTCCGGCTCAGGACGCGGCGACCGTGTCGACGCCCGCGGTGGCCCCCGGTGGCGCGGGTGACGACACGACGGTGCTGCGCCCGGTGCGGGACGAACAGCGTGGTGCGGGCCGGACCTCCGGTGCCTCCGAGGCGGAGGTGACCGCCGAGCTGCCGAAGCCGCCGGTTCCGTCGGCCGGTGACCAGACCGAGGTCCTGTCGCCGGTGCGCGACCGGGACGCCGGTGCGGCCGAGGAGACGGCGGTACTGCCCCCGGTCCGCCCGGACGCCGACGAGACGGCCGTGATCCCTCCGGTCCGCCCGGATGCCGAGGAGACGGCGGTACTGCCCCCGGTCAGCCCGGAGGATGCCGAGGAGACGGCCGTGTTGCCGCCCGTGCGAGGTGACGAGCGCGCGGACCGGGTTCCGCCCGGGTACTTCCGCGAGGACGCCCCGGCCGCCCGGCCCGAGGGCACCGACCGGACGCGGGAGATGCCCCAGGTCGACGTCGACGCCGACGGGGCGCCGCGCCGCCGCCGGTCCGACTGGGCCGAGGAGACGCCGCTGGACGACCTGCCCTCGCTGGCGGACGAGCTGCTCGGACCGCACGACGAGCCGGACGAGGGGCGCGGACGCCGGGGCAGGGGAGGCCGGGGGCGCTGACGCCTCCGGCGGACGGACGCGCGGGAGCCCGGACCCCGCCACCGCGGTGCCGGGTGGGGGCGGCAGGCGTTGTCAGTGGTCGCCCCCACAATGGATCTCGCAACGCGGAACGTGACGGAAGGGCGGCGTGACCCATGACCGTGTGGGACGACCTCGTCGGGCAGGAGAGGGTGAGCGAGCAGCTGGCCGCCGCCGCTCGGGACGCCGACGCCCTGGTCACCGCGGCCACCACCGGCACCCCTCCGCCGGAGGCGTCGAAGATGACGCACGCGTGGCTGTTCACGGGCCCTCCCGGGGCCGGACGCAACCAGGCGGCGCGGGCGTTCGCGGCGGCCCTCCAGTGCGTCAGCCCGGACCGCGCCCTCGGCGGCTCCCCGGGCTGCGGGTTCTGCGACGGCTGCCACACGGCACTGATCGGTACGCACGCCGACGTCACCACCGTCGCGGCCGTCGGCACGCAGATCCTCGCCGACGACATGCGCGACACCGTCCGCAAGTCGTTCACCTCGCCGGCGACCGGCCGCTGGCAGATCATCCTCGTCGAGGACGCCGAGCGGCTGAACGAGAAGTCGGCCAACGCCGTCCTCAAAGCCGTCGAGGAGCCCGCTCCGCGCACGGTCTGGCTGCTGTGCGCCCCCTCCATCGAGGACGTCCTGCCGACCATCCGCTCCCGTTGCCGCCACCTGAACCTGAGCACGCCCAGGGTCGACGCCGTCGCCGACATGCTCGTCCGCCGCGAGGGCGTCGAGCCGGACGTCGCCGCCTCGGCCGCCCGCGCGACCCAGGGCCATGTCGACCGGGCGCGTCGCCTGGCCACCGACCCGGCCGCGCGGGAGCGCCGAGCCGCCGTACTCAGGCTGCCGCTGCGCGTCGAGGAGATCGGCGGTGCGCTCAAGGCCGCCCAGGAGCTCGTCGACGCGGCCGCCGAGGACGCCAAGCAGCTCGCGGAGGAAATGGACTCCAAGGAGACCGAGGAACTGAAGGCCGCTCTCGGCGCTGTCCAGGGCGGGCGCATGCCCCGCGGCACCGCGGGCGTGATGAAGGACCTGGAGGACAAGCAGAAGCGCCGCAGAACGCGCACCCAGCGTGACAGCCTCGACCTGGCCCTGACCGATCTCACGGCCTTCTACCGGGATGTCCTCGCCCTCCAGCTCGGCTCGCGCGTGGCCATCGCCAACGCGGACGCCGAGGACGCCCTGGAGCGCCTCGCCCGCTCGGGTTCTCCGGAGTCCACACTCCGCCGCATCGAGGCGATCGCCGCCTGCCGCGACGCCCTCGACCGCAATGTGGCGCCGCTGCTCGCGGTGGAGGCGATGACGATGGCGCTCAGAGCGGGCTGAGGGGCCGGCAGGGCGAGCGGGCCGGCCGCCGCACGAACCGCACGCCGGGTTGACGCCGTAACTCGTACGAGGCATGGCGTGTGCGCAGGGCGCTCGAATCGTCGCGCAGAGTTACGCTCGCTGGATGGACACAAGGCGCATCCCCCGCTCCGCCTCCGGCTCCGGCGGCCTCCACCGCATGACGCGAAACCGGGCCAAGACCGCCGCCGGTCTGCTCGCCACGGCCGCGCTGCTCGTCTCCGCGTGCTCCTCCGGGAGCACGACGACGTCCGCCGCCTCCGCGGCGGCGGAGGCCGCGCTGGTCGCGCTGCCACAGGCCACCCCCGCGGCGCTCTCGTCGTACTACGGCCAGAAGCCGGCCTGGCGCGACTGCGGCGTCCCGGGCTTCGAGTGCGCCACCCTCAAGGCGCCGCTGGACTACGCCAAGCCGTCCTCCGGCGACATCCGTCTCGCCGTCACCCGCAAGAAGGCCACCGGCCCGGGCAAGCGGCTGGGCTCACTGCTCGTGAACCCCGGCGGGCCGGGCGGCTCGGCGATCCGCTACGTGCAGGCGTACGCGGGCATCGGCTACCCGGCCGAGGTGCGTGCCCGCTACGACATGGTGGCGGTGGACCCGCGCGGCGTGGCCCGAAGCGAGCCCGTCGAGTGTCTGGACGGGCCGGCCATGGACACGCACACGCAGACGGACAACACGCCCGACGACGGGAAGGAGGCCGACGGGCTGGTCACGGCGTTCCGGACGTTCGCCGAGGGCTGCGGCGCGGACGCGCCCCGGCTGCTGCGCCATGTGTCCACCGTGGAGGCGGCCCGGGACATGGACATCGTGCGGGCGGCACTCGGCGACAAGAAGCTGAACTTCGTCGGCGCCTCGTACGGCACCTTCCTGGGGGCCACATACGCCGGGCTCTTCCCGGACCGGGCGGGCCGGCTGGTGCTGGACGGCGCGATGGACCCGTCGCTGCCGGCCCGGCGGCTGAACCTCGAACAGACGGCGGGCTTCGAGACGGCGTTCCGGTCGTTCGCGAAGGACTGCGTGCGGCAGACGGACTGCCCGCTGGGCGGCAAGGGCACCTCGCCCGAGCAGGTGGGCGAGAACCTCAAGGCGTTCTTCGACAAGCTGGACGCCCGCCCCGCCGCCACCGGCGACGCCGACGGCCGCAGGCTCACCGAGTCGCTGGCCACGACCGGCGTGATCGCGGCCATGTACGACGAGGGCTCCTGGGGGCAGCTGCGCGAGGCGCTGACGACCGCGATGAAGGAGAACGACGGCTCCGGGCTCCTCGTCCTGTCCGACGGCTACTACGAGCGGGACGCCGACGGCGCCTACAGCAACCTGATGTTCGCCAACGCGGCGGTGAACTGCCTGGACCTGCCACCCTCCTTCGCCACCCCCGAGGAGGTGCGCAAGGCGCTGCCCGAGTTCGAGAAGGCGTCGCCGGTCTTCGGTGAGGTCCTCGCCTGGTCCGCCCTGAACTGCGCGTACTGGCCGGTGCACGCCACGGGTGAGCCGCATCGCATCGAGGCGAAGGGCGCGGCGCCCATCGTCGTGGTCGGCACCACCCGGGACCCGGCGACTCCGTACCGCTGGGCGCGTGCCCTGGCCGGCCAGCTCTCCTCGGGGCGCCTGCTCACCTACGAGGGCGACGGCCACACGGCCTACGGCCGCGGCAGCTCCTGCATCGACCGGACGATCAACGCCTACCTCCTCCGCGGCACCCCGCCCACAGACGGAAAGCGCTGCTCATAGCCCCGCACCAGCCCCGGAAGGCCCGCCTCCGGGGCTGGTGCGGAGCACTCTCGGAAACTGTGTAGACTTACCGTCGTTGCTGATCGCACCATAGTGCGGACAGCGCGCCGCCTTAGCTCAGATGGCCAGAGCAACGCACTCGTAATGCGTAGGTCTCGGGTTCGAATCCCGAAGGCGGCTCCATGGTGAACCCCAGGTCAGGCCTTTGACCTGGGGTTTCTTGTATTCGTTGACCTTGGAATCCTGGCCAATCCGGCACCTGTGGTCTGCGCACTGTAATGCGTAGGTCGGAGGTTCGTTTTCTGTGACGAGGTCGACGATCAAAGGTTCCGACCTGGTCTTTTACCCGCTCATAGGGGATGGATCACGCTGGCGCAAAGGGCTCCGGTGGACAACCGGTGGACAGCCGTGCGTGATGCTCCATCAGGAGACTCCCGCTGCCCTTGTGTCGACGGGTGGGGATCCACCGGTCTCAGATGGAGCGATCGGCATCGTGGGGACTGTCCGGTCCCGACAGCCCTCACATCCGGCTCGGGCGATCCGTCGGTAGTCGGCCCCTTGGGCCAGTCTCGGCGGCCGGGTATCCGACGGTGGGTCTTTCGCCAGTCGGTGGAAAGGGTTCTCGCATACCTCCGCACCCGGGTTCTCCGTCGCGTCCCGTTGTCGTGAAGTGTGCCGACGTCGCCGTCGGCTCACCGATCGGATGAGCGAACCGCAGTCGTGCCGCGACAACACGTGACCGCACTCCTGGCGGGTAACTGGCCGCTTGTCCCTGGCCGCGTTGTGCGTCGCGGTTCGGCGGTAGCGTGGCGCGGCAAGGAAAGCATGGAAGCTGCGAACAGGTTGGGCGAAGTTCATGCGGATGCGGTTCGAAGCCGGGGCCGAGGAGGAGTTCGAGGCGGCGTGCGGGCTGCTGGTCGTCCGCCTGGTCCGGTGGGCTGGGGTGCAGGGTCTGCCGGTGGACGGGTTCATGGCGGAGGCGGCGCTGGATTACCGGCACCAGGCGACTGTCGACGGTCGGCTGGGGTTGTGGGAGCCGCGGCATGTGGAGGAGCTGCTGCTCTGCTGGCTGCCGGAGACCATCACTGAACTCCCCGGTGAGGAACGCGGCGACGCCCCGGGCACGCTGCGTACGCTGCTGCGTTATCTGCACGCCGCGCATCTGGTGGACCCGCGCGGCCCCGCACTTGAGGACTCCCTCGCCGCGGTCGACGTGGTCGCGGAGCGGTATCCGGCGGCGATGGCGGACCGTAGCCGCTGGAGCTTGGCGAAGTTCTGGGCGATGACAGCGGCCGAGCAGGGCGTGGACGTGCTGGACGGGGCGGCGTTGCAGCGGTTCGCGGAGCGGGCGCAGCGCGGGGAGGTCGGCTACGACCAGCAGGCCCTTGGTGTGATCATGGAACGGCGTTTGACCGGCCGTGCGCTGTCCAGTGCGGCTCGCGCCGAGCCGCAACTGCCGGTAGAGCTGCCCCCGGACGACGAGCTGCACCGACGGGCCGAGGCCTCGACGATCGTGGGACAGTTGCGCGGGCTCGCCGAGTGGGCGGGGCAGGGCGGCCGCGCGGTGACGGCGGCGGGGCGGCTGCGGATGGCCGATGCCCGTGAGCTGGTGGAGGTGCTGGGTACCGGCGACAAGGTCGAGGGGGTGCGTTCGTCGGCCGATCTGCCGCGGCTGGGGCTGCTGGTGGAGTGGGCGAAGAAGGCGCGGCTGGTACGGGTGGTCAAGGGGCGGTTGTGTGCGGTGGCCAGGGCCCGGCCGGTGCTGGCCGACCCGCTTCAGCTGTGGCTCCGCGCTTTCGAGGCGTGTTTCGAGATGCGGCAGGCCCTGATCGGTCCGCGCAGTGGCTGGCACGTCGAGTCGATGCTCTTCGATGTCTACGAGGACGTGCTGGAGGACGTGCTGAACACGCTCTACAGCCTGCCGTACCCGATGCCCTGGCCGCGGCTGCGTGACTCCGTGCACCTGGCCTACCGGGCCGGCTTCCAGCTGGACGGTGGTTCGGACATCCAGCACCGGATGTGGTTCGAGCACGCCGACCGGGACCTGTGCACGGTGCTCGACATGCTCGCGGACCTGGGCGCGATCGAGCGTGAGCGGGGGATGACCGATCCGGTGTTCCTCGAGGTCGATCTTTCCGCTGAACCCGAGTTGCCCGAAGGCATGCCGCCGGAGCTCGCGGAGCTGCTGGGCGCAGCAGGGGCGGCGCCGGACCCGGCGGCACAGGAGCGTGACCGCCGCCTGCGTGAGGAGCTGAGTGCCGGGCCGGTGGAGCTCCTCCGTCTTACCGAGTTGGGTACCCGGGCGGTACGGCAGCGGCTGCTGGCGGTTGGCAGGGACGCACCGCTGGTCGGCGAGCTGGCTCATGCCCCGGCGGCGGGCCTGCTGGGTGTGCTGGCCGACGACTACGACCCGGATGCCGCAAGGGTGGAGCTGGCCGGCTGGATCGCGGCCCGTGGCGAGCGGGATGCCGCGCTGCGGCAACTCGTCGAGGCGGTACGGTCCATGCCCTTCCGGGTGCGTGCGCAGGCGATGCTCGCCGTACTGCTGACGGCGTTGCCGGACGGTGAGGGCGAGCGGCTGCTGCGGGGGCTGCGTGGTGACGCAGCGCTGGCGCCGCTCGTGCTGACCGCGCTGGCGCACCGTGAGCTGCTGTCCCCCGAGGACATGACCGATGCCGAGCATCTGCTGCTGATCGCCGAGAGCCTGCTCCAGCTCGTGGAACTGGCGGGCGGCGGGGACGGTGCCGAGGAGGTGCTGCGTGCCCAGGGCTCCGAGGTCAGGGACGCGGTTGCCGCCGCGCTGGAGTCCGGGCATCCTGACCGGGCCGGACTCGAAGAGCTCGGGCAGCTCGCGGCCCGGGCACTGCGTACTCCCGCCGCCCGACTCGGCCGCGCCCGGCAGCGGCGGCGCACCGCCGGCAAGAGTGGCCGCAAGCGGCACCGCTGACCAGCGCATGACCGCCTGCTCATGAAGGCGCCGGGTGAGACCGGCACCGGCACGGCGTCGAGCGGCGGGAAACCGGTGGACCGTGCGTCGTACGTCCCCGGTGGCGCGCTACGGTCGGAGCCGTGGCCGAGGGATGGGACGAGGACGGGCTGCGAGCCGTACGAGGCGCGCTCCACACGCAGGACTGGGTGGCGCTGCTTGCCGCGTTGCGTCGTGGCCCCGTGCGTGAGGTGCTGCAGCTGGCGGGCGATGGTGTGGCCGGGGCCGCGGCGCGGGGCCTGCCAGCGCGCCCATCTCTCGCGCGGCCCGTGAGCGCCCCATCGCCGCGGTGAGCCGGACGCGCTGGGCGCGTTCTGTTTCCAGGCGGGCGGCTCGGTCCTCCAGCGCCGTCGGGTCCATCCGCCGGATAAGGAGCGTCAGGCCGGTGGCGACAACCCTCGCCGCCGTCCCGGCAGGTCGAACCGGCCGAGGGAGCGTTCGCGATCAGAAGACGGCGAGGGCCAGTTCGACGAGGCTCGCCCGGAGCCCGGTCCAGGCCCTGCTGGGATCCGCGCAGAGCGGGGCTGTACAGGGCGACCGGCGCGCTGACGGAGGGCGGCTGCCACACCCCAAGCGATCGCCCAGAGTGACACCGGACACTCATCGGAGGCGGGGAAGGCCGACATGCTCATCGGTCGGCACTGCCGGGCGGAACGACCCATTCGGTGGGTTGGCCGGTGAGGGAGGCGATCATGTCGAAGTCACCGTCGTAGTGGAGGACCGTTCGCCGGTTCAGTTCCGCTGTGGCGGCGATCAGCAGGTCGGGAAGGGACAGGGCGCGGTGGAAGCCCGCGTTGAGGGCATGGCGCTGGATCTCGAGAGCGCGTGTGAAGGTGTCGTCGTCGGTGCGGAGGTAGTCGAAGGCGTGGAGCCAGGTGCTGATCCGTGTTGCTTCCGAGCTGTCCCGTGCAGAGTGGATCATCTCGAATTCGGTGGGCTGGCATACGGCGAGGAGGTAGCGCTCGTGCAGAGGCTTGAGTACCTCCTTGACGCTCGGCTTCGTCCAGCGGGCGAGTGCGGACTTGTCGATCAGGTAGCGGTCCTGCATCAGGCGGCCCGGCCTCCGTCGCGGTCGCCGTTGTGCTTGAGGGAGCCGTCTGCGTTGCGGGGCCCGGTGTTCTCGACGATCTCACTGAAGTCGAGCTCGCCGGCCTCCATGGCGTCGAAGCCCTCCTGCCGCAGGTGCCTCTTGACGGCGTCTTCCATGGCGAGGCGGACGGCTTTGGCTTTCGTTTTGGTCCCGAAGATGCGCATGGCCTCGGTGACCATGTTTTCATCGAGGTCGATGACGGTTCTGGCCATGTGGATGATCCTCTCGGCGATACTTTCGTCCGTGAAACGATACCATTCATTGACGATGATAGATATCGTTTCGGTCGAAGGTCCCGTAGTGGATGGAGGCCGCGGCGTTCATGGTGACGTGTCGCGCGGTCGCTCCTTGTGAGAAATGGACAGTCGTCCTCATGCCGGCTCCGCCCCTGTCGGGGGTTTCGCTAGAAGCGATGGGGCGGCGGGATGCGGCCGACCAAGCGGCCCCGTCGGTGGACAGCCGATGGACAGACGCCTTTGGACAGTGCATCACGGGGTGGTACGGGTCAACCTGCTGCGCATGCGCTGATCAGGAAAAACGTCACCGTGTAGCACGGCAAGGCACCAGACAACATGATCGCTCATGGTCTCGTAATGCGTAGGTCTCGGGTTCGAATCCCGAAGGCGGCTCCACTGAAACCCCAGGCCGGACGCAATCCGGCCTGGGGTTTTCGCGTGGTTCAGCGGGTGCTTTCCCGTTCCACCGGAAGCCACAGCTCGGCGTCGGCCTTCGTGCCGTCGTCGGACAGGGCGGTGCGGAGGATCTCCGGGCCGGGGCGGGTGCGGTAGGGGTTGGACGGGAACCACTCGGTGAACACGTCGCGCCAGAGTTCCTGGACGGCCTCGGGGGCCGGGCCCGACGTGGTGAAGACCGCCCAGGTGCCCGGCGGGACCGGGAGCGTGGTGGTGCCCTCGGGCGCCGGGGCCGGGGCGAGGCCCGAGGTGATCACGGCGTGGTAGTAGTCGAGTTCCGTGCCCTCCGCACGGCTCGGATCCAGGTCGTCGCAGACCGCGACGACGCCCCGCGGTTCCTGGTCGGACAGTTTCCCCAGGTGTTCCACGGCCGGCTTGTCGAGGCCACGGACGAAGTCGATGATCGCCCGGTTCGGGCCGGAGTGGACGAGCGGGATCCGGGTCTTGAAGCCCGTGACGGTGAAGGCCGGGCGGTCGATGACGCGGTAGTGCATGCTGCGGCTCCCTTCGAGGGTGAGGTGGAAGGTCAACCGGGGCTGGGAGACGAGCGCGGCGCCGGTGCGCCGGGCCTCGCCCGGACCCACGCCGTGCATGGCGCGGAACGCCCGCGCGAACGCCTCGCCCGAGCCGTATCCGTAGCGGACCGCGATCTCCAGCAGCGTCGCGTCCCCCGACAACACCTCCGCGCCCGCGACCGTCAGCCGACGGCGGCGGATGTACTCCGACAGGGGCATGCCTGCCAGGGCGGAGAACATGCGGCGCAGGTGGTACTCCGAGGTGTACGCCGTACGCGCCAGGTCGGCTGCGTCGACGGTTCCGTCGAGGTTCTGTTCGATCCGGTCCATCGCCTGGTTGAGCCGGTCCAGCACGTCCGGTGTCCTTCCTTTTCGTGTCCTCACGCTAGGCAGCGCGGGTCCCGCAGCACCCGACATCCCGTGCCCGCTGCGGTCGGGTGGCCGCCCGCGCTGGTCGGCGAGGGCGAACCGCCGTCGGGCGGGCGTACGCCGGTCGTCGCCGCCGTGAGCGGCTAGCATCGCCCGTCGACCCGTCAGTTGCCGACCGGATGAGGTGAGGACATGGGGGCGCCCAGGATCGCCGTCGCCGTGGTGACGATGGGCAACCGGCCCGAGGAGGTCGACGCCCTGCTGGAGTCCGTGGCCAAGCAGGACGTGCCGCCCGAGCGGATCGTCGTCGTCGGCAACGGATGCCCGCTGCCCGACTTCGCCCGGCGGCTGTCGCTGCCCGGCGAGGTCACCGCCGTCGAGCTCGACGAGAACGTCGGCTGCCCCGGCGGGCGCAACGCGGCCCTGGCGCGGCTGCGCGAGTTCGGCGACATCGACGTCGTGGTGGATCTGGACGACGACGGTCTGCTCGTCGACCCCGATGTGCTGCGCCGGGTGCGCGACCTGTACGCCGCCGACGAGCGGCTCGGCATCGTCGGCTTCCGTATCGTCGACGAGCTCGGTGAGACGCAGCAGCGGCACGTGCCCCGGATCGGCAACGCGGACCCCGGCCGGGGCGGTTACGTCACCGGCTTCCTCGGCGGCGGGCATGCGCTGCGCCTGGTGATGCTCGACGAGATCGGTGACTGGCCCGCCGAGTTCTTCTTCGCCCACGAGGAGACCGACCTCGCGTGGCGCGCCGTGGATGCCGGGTGGCGGATCCTGTACGCGCCGGAGCTGCTGCTGCGGCATCCGAAGACCTCGCCCGCCCGGCACGCCATCTACTACCGGGTGAACGCCCGCAACAGGGTCTGGCTGGCCCGTCGCCGGCTTCCGTTCCCGCTCGTCCCGGTCCATCTGGGTGTGTGGGTGCTGCTCACCCTGGCCCGGAACAGGTCGGGCGCCGGGCTGCGCGCGTGGTGCGGGGGTTTCGTGGAAGGCCTACGGGAGCCGGCGGGGGAGCGGCGGCCCATGCGGTGGCGGACGGTGTGGCGGCTCACCCGACTGGGGCGGCCGCCCGTCATCTGACGTGCCGGAGGGAGGGAGAGGCCCCGGCCGTTCACCTCCGCCGACCGGGACCCGGACCCGGCCGCGGCGGCGACACTCCCCCGAGTCGCGCGTCCAGACGCGCGTACCGCCGGGCCAGATCCGATGCAGTGATCACATCAGGCTTTGCCAACCGATCGCTAACATGTGGCCAACGGTTCGCCGTTGCGTCGTCCGCCGATCGGCCGGAAGTCGCCGAACCGAGGTCCGGGAGGGCCGGAACGGCGGCCGGTCGCGGTGGAGCGGATGAAGGTCGAGGTGGCGGGAGTTCGCCGCCCAGAGGTGGGAACGCGTCAAGGCGGGGGGCCACGGGGGTATGCGGTTCGGGCTGCTGGGGCCGCCGGCGCTGTTCTACGACGCCCGGGGCGGCGGCCCCGGTGAAGCCAGGATCGTCGCGAGCCCCAAGTCCGGGAGCCTGCTGACCGCGTTGCTCCTCGATGCCGGGCGGGTCGTCTCCGTCGATGCGCTCAAGGACGCCCTGTGGGGCGGGGCACCGCCCGTTTCCGCCCAGGCCTCGCTGCACAATCACATCGCCCGGGTGCGGCGGCTGCTCGACGATCCCGAGCGGCTGCGCACCGTGCCGTCCGGGTATGTGCTGCGGCTCGACGAGGGTGATCTCGACGTCCACGTCTTCGACGCCCACGTCACCGCGGCGCGCGCCGCGCACACCGACGGGGACTGGGAGCGGGTCGTGCGCGAGTGCGAGGCCGCGCTCGCGCTGTGGCGGGGCGCGCCGCTGGCCGGACTGCCGTCCGAGGTGGGCGGGTACGCCTTCGCACAGCGGCTGCGCGAGGCCCGGCTGCTGCTTCTGGAGTGGCGCTACGACGCCGGGCTGGCACTGGGCGGCCCGCGGGTGCGTGAACTGGTGCCGGAGCTTGCCGCGTTGACCGGCGAGTATCCGCTTCGGGAGGTGTTCCACCGGCATCTGATGCTCGCCCTGTACCGCACCGGCCGACAGGCCGAGGCCCTGGCCGTCCACCGCGATCTGCGCACCCGTCTCGTCGGCCAACTCGGCGTCGAGCCGGGGCCGGGGGTGCGGGAGGCCCATGGGGAAGTGCTGCGGGGAGCTGTGGGGGAGGGCGGTTCGGCGCAGCCCCGTGAACCGGGACCGTCGCCCGCCCAGTTGCCTCCGCCGCCACTCCACTTCGTCGGACGCACCGCCGTGCGCGATTCCCTGTGCCGCGTTCTCACGGCACCCGATGCGCATCCCACCGTCGTCATCAGCGGTATGGCCGGTGTCGGCAAGAGCGCGCTCGCGCTGCATGTCGCCCATCAGCTGGAGAAACGTTTCCCCGATGGGCAGCTCCACCTCGGCCTGCACGGCGCCACCCCGGGCGTGATCCCCCTCACCCCCGGTCAGGCGCTCACCGCCCTGCTGCGTGACCTCGGCACCGAACCCCGCCGCATCCCGGACCACGTGGACGCGGCCTCCGCGTTGCTGCGCTCGCTGCTCGCGCCGACCCGGACGCTGCTGGTGCTGGACGACGCCGCGAGCGCCGCACAGGTACGGCCGCTGCTGCCGGGCGGCCCCGGATGCGGGGTGATCGTCACCAGCCGTTCGCCGCTGACCGCCCTGGACGGCGCGGCCCGGTTCCCACTCGCCCCGCTGTCGGACGAGGAAGGCGCCGAGCTTCTGCGCGCCGCCTCGGGCCGCGACGGCCTGGACGGCACGGACGCCGCCCGTCTCCTCGTCCGGCTCACGGGCCGTCTCCCGCTGGCCCTGCGCGTCGTCGCCGCGCGGCTCGCCGCCCGCCGGGCGCTGACCCCCGACGTCCTCGCCGGGCAACTGGCCGCCGCCGACGGACGGTTGCACCACCTGGACTACGACGACCTGAGCGTCCGGCGCTCCCTGGCCGTCGCCCACGACGCGCTCGCCGCGTCCGAGCGCGAGACCGACCGGGACGCGGCCCGCACCCTGCGCGGCATCGGCGCGCTCGACCTGCCCGCGTACGGCGCCCCTCTGCTCGCCCGCCTCACCGGTATCGGCGAACCCCGCACCGAGGCCGCCCTGGACCGCCTCCTCGACGTGGCCCTGCTGGAGGAGACCACGTACGGCCACTGGGCACCGCACGACCTGGTGCGCGACTTCGCCCGCGAGCCGGCCGGCGAGCGGGACGCCCACGACAGCGACGACACCGTCGACACGGCACTGCACTGGTACGCGGCCGTCGCCGAGCGCGTCCTCGTCGCCATCGTGGAACCCGGCCCCGACCAGGACGACCGCCGTCGCCCCACCGCGAGCCGGCCGAGCGGCCACGCGTCCCACCTCGCCGTCGCCCCCTTCGCTGCCCCGGAGGAGGCCTTCGTCTGGGGCGACCGGGAGCTGGAGAACATCGTCACCCTGGTCCGGCGGTACGCGGACGACCCCTCCCCCCGGCGGGCGGGCCTGGTGTGCAGGCTCGTCCGGCTGATCGCCCCCTACGCGCACAGACGGGGCCGCGTCGCCGAGATGGCGGTGCTCGGGCAGGCCGGCCTCCGGGTGGCGCGGCGGCTCGGTGACGCGGCGGCGGAGGCGTACGCGCTGGTCGACCTCGCCGGGCTGCACTTCCTCACCGGCCGGCGGAACGAGGCCCTCGCCCTCAACGACCTCGCGCTCGCCATCTGGCGCCGGCTGGACCACCCCTCCTGGATCCGCCGCTGCCTCAACAACCGCGGCCTGCTGCTGGACGGGCTCGGCCGGCCCACCGAGGCGGGCGAGACGCTGACCCGGAGCCTGGAGTACGCCCGCCGGCTGAACGACCCGTACGGCGAGGCCGTCACCCACAGCCACCTCGGCAACCTCATCGAGCACACCGATCCGAGGGCCGCGATCGAGCGGCACCGGCGTTCGCTCGCCCTCGGGGACGAGATCGGTGCCGTCATCGTGCGGCACTCCGCGCACTGCAACATCGGGTACGCGTATCTGCGGCTCGGCGAACCGGCCGCCGCGCTCCCGCACTTCGAGGAGAGCCTGCGCATCCTCGGCGACCACGGCGACTGGCACGGCGAGTCCCGGACCCGGCTCGGCCTGGTGCGCGCTCTACGGCTGCTGGGCCGCGGCCGCAGGGCCGTCCGCGAGTGCGCCGAGCTGCTCGGCCGGGCCGACGCCCGCGCCGACCACTACACCGGCGCTCTCGCCCGCCACCAGCACGGACTGCTGCTGCGCGAGCGCGGGCACCTCGGCCAGGCGCGTGAGGCGTGGTGCTCGGCTCTCGCGGCGCTGGAGGGGACGGACGAACGGGCGGTGGCCGCCGAACTGCGTGAGCTGCTGGGTTCCCCCGTCTGACCCTCCGTCTGACCCCCTGTCTGGCCCTCCTGTCTCATCCCCTGTCCGATCCCTTGTCCGATCACTCGTCCGATCACTCGTCTGATCACTTGGCGTCCGCGTAGCACTCCACCACCGCCGTGGTGAACGGGAACCTGACGGGCGTCTCACCGAAGGTCAGACGCCCGGCCAGGGCCGCCGCCTCGTGGATCGCCGCGACGACCGCCTCCGTCTCCTCCACGGGGCAGTGCACGATCACCTCGTCGTGCTGGAAGAAGACCAGTTCGGCCGCCAGCTCCGCGCAGCTCTTGCGCAGCGCGGCGAGCAGCAGCAGCGCCCAGTCGGCGGCGCTGCCCTGGACGACGAAGTTACGGGCGAAGCGACCGCGGGCGCGGGCGTTGGTGGAGGCGTAGCCGGGCACCCACGGGGCACCGGTGCCGGGCTGGTCGCCGTCCTCGGGGGCGACGGAGCCGGTGGGGATGCCGGCTTCCTCGGCCGCGTCGTCCGTCCCCCGGGCCGCGGGCGGGCAGGTCCGGCCGAGCCAGGTCCGCACGAGCCGGCCCTCCTCACCGGCCCGGGCCGCGTCGTCGACGTACGCCACCGCTTGGGGGAAGCGGCGTCTGAGGGCGGCGAGGTTCTTCAGGCCGTCACCGGAGGTCTGGCCGTAGACCGCGCCGAGCACGGCGAGTTTGGCCTGGGCGCGGTCACCGGAGAAGGCGCGGTCGGAGACGGACTGGTACAGGTCGCTCTCCCGGCCGGCCACCTCCATCAGGCCTGGATCGCGGGAGATCGCCGCGAGGACGCGCGGCTCCATCTGGTCGGCGTCGGCGACGACGAGCCGCCAGCCGGGGTCGGCGACCACCGCCCGCCGGATCACCTTGGGGATCTGGAGCCCGCCCCCGCCGTTGGTGACCCAGCGCCCGGTGACCGTGCCGCCCGCGAGAAACTCGGGCCGGAAGCGGCCCTCGCGAACCCAGTCCTGCAGCCAGGACCAGCCGTGGGCCACCCAGATGCGGTACAGCTTCTTGTACTCGATCAAGGGCTTCACGGCAGGGTGGTCGACCGACTCGAGCTCCCAACGGCGGGTCGAGGCGACCTTGACACCGGCCTGGGAGAAGGCCTTGACCACGTCGGCGGGCAGGTCGGGCCGGACCCGTCTGCCGAACGCGGCGGACACCTCGTCGGACAGCTCGGCCAGCCGGCGTGGCTCGCCGCCGCCCGCGTAGCGCTCGCCCAGCAGGTCGTGCAGCAACGCGCGGTGCACCTCGGCGCTCCAGGGCAGCCCGGCGCGGTTCATCTCGGCGGCCACCAGCATGCCCGCCGACTCGGCGGCCGTCAGCAGCCGCATGCGGTCGGGGTGCTCGGCGCTCTCGTGCCGCCGCTGCTGCTCGGCGTAGACCGCGAGGAGGTCCGGCAGGGGCAGGTGGACGCCCTGGGGCTCGAACAGGGCGGACTGGGAGCCCGGCTCGGCGGAACGCTGCGGCGGATCGGGTGGTACGGGGCCGCCCCGCAGCCGGGCCAGGGCGGCCGCGGCCGAGCGTGGTTCCCCGTACCGCCCCTCCTGGCCGAGGAGGAGGGTCTCGGCGGCCTCGATGTCGTAGCACCGCTCGGCTCGCACTCCCGCGGCGAGCAGGCGCGGGTAGACCTCGGCGGTGGACCGCCACACCCAGCGTGAGACGCCGGGACGGCTCCGGACGGCCTCGGCGGGATCCGCCTCCCGCCGCACCGGGCCGGAGGGCAGCCCGTCCGGGCCGAGGGGGGCGATGTCCACGCCACCGTCCTCGGCCGGAGCGAGTGCCCACCGGTCGGCCATGCCGCGAGTGTGCCAGGGGGGTCTGACATCGCCGCTGATGATCAGGCCCCGGTGGGCGTGGCCGGGGGTCCGGCCGACGCCCTGTTGGGCTGTCCTCTGCTGGTGACGCTCTGCCGACGCAGGGGCCCTCAGGACTCGTCCAGCACCTGCTTCTGCGCCTGCACGATCTTCTCCAGCACCGCCGCGACGTACCGCTCCGTCCGCTCCTTGTCGACGCCGAGGCCGCTGAGGACGCCCTCGCCGTTCTCGTGCTCCAGCAGGGCGAGCAGGAGGTGTTCGGTGCCGATGTAGTTGTGGCCCAGGCGCAGGGCCTCACGGAAGGTGAGCTCGAGGACCTTCTTGGCCGCCTGGCCGTACGGCACCAGCTCCGGGACCTCGTCGACGGCGGGTGGGAGCGCCGCCGTCGCCGCCTCGCGGACGGCGTCGAGGGAGACGCCCTGATCGACGATCGCCTTCGCGGCGAGGCCCTCGGGCTCCGCCAGCAGTCCGAGGACGAGGTGCTCGGGCACGCCCTCGGCGTTGCGGGCGGCCCTGGACTCGTTGTGGGCGGTCATGACCACGTTCCGCGCGCGCACGGTGTAGCGGCTGAAGCCCTGGCCGGGGTCGAGGTCGGCCGACTCCTTCGGCACGAACCGCTTCTGCGCGGCCTGCCGGGTGACGCCCATGCTCTTGCCGATGTCGGTCCAGGACGCGCCGGACCTCCGGGCCTGGTCGACAAAGTGGCCGATCAGGTGGTCGGCCACGTCGCCCAGGTGGTCCGCGGCGATCACCGCGTCCTGGAGCTGGTCCAGCGGCTCCTCGTGCACCTTCTTGATGGCCGCGATGAGGTCGTCGAGACGGATGGATGACGTGGTGTCGGGGTTCGTCATGTGTCAACCGTAGGTTGCGCCCCCTTGACTGTCAACCTTGGGTTGACAGTCGGTCGGGGGGTTCCGTTTCCGCCACGACGGCGTGGCACCATCGGCCCGTGAGTACGTCCAGCACCGTCGACCGCGCCTTCGCGGCGGCCCTCTACGCGACCGGCGAGACGGCCCTCGACACCGGCGCGTCCCTGCTCGCCTCCGACCCGGCGGCGGACGCCGAACTCGCCCTGCGCGGGCAGGAGTTCGTGGCGGCGGCCTGGCGGCGCGGCTGGCAGCCGGCCGACGTCGTACGGCTCGTTCGGCGCGAGTTGGACGAGGTGCACGTCTTGCTCGCCGCAGCGCTGATCCGCGCACAGGCACCCACCGATGGGCCCCGGGGCCGCCGCTGGAACGCCCAGCTCGCGGACCTGCCCGCCGACGCCCCGCCCCGCACCGACCGCTTCTCGCACGCCACGGCCGTGCTGGAGCTGTACCGGCTGCTGCTGCGGCTGCCGACGCTGGAGGCGCTCGACGAGGCGTCCGGGGAGGCGCCCACCGAGTCCCGCATGCTCACCCGCATCCGCGCCCTGCTCGCCAAGGCGGAGGCGACCGGCTTCCCGGAGGAGGCCGAGGCGCTCAGTGCCAAGGCGCAGGAGCTGATGGCCCGGCACAGTGTCGACGAGGCGCTGCTTGCGGCGCGGGCGCCCTCGCCACACACACCCGGGGCCTGCCGGATCGGTGTCGAGCCACCGTACGAGCAGACCAAGGCGGTACTGCTGGACGCCGTCGCCGATGCCAACCACTGCCGGGCGGTATGGAACGAGCCCTTCGGCTTCTCCACCGTCGTCGGCTTCGAAACCGACCTGGAGGCGGTCGAACTCCTCTACACCTCACTCCTCGTGCAGGCCACATCCGCGATGACCAAGGCGGAGGCCGCGCAGCGTACCGGTGGCCGCAAGCGCACCAAGACGTTCCGGCAGTCGTTCCTCGCGGCCTACGCCCACCGCATCGGCACCCGTCTGACAGCGGCCGCCGAGACCCAGGTGACCGACGACCTGCTCCCGGTCCTCGCCTCCCGCGAGGTGGCGGTCACCGGGCGGCTGGACCGGATGTTCCCGCAGACGACCACGACCCGGCTGCGCGGGGCGAGCGACGCGGCGGGCTGGACGGAGGGCGCGCGGGCGGCGGACCGGGCCCAGGTCCGGCACCGGCCGCCGCTGCGCTGATCTCCTCCGCGCCGGTCTTCTGTCAGTCGGTCTACCCTCAGTCGGTCTCCCGTCAGTCGGTCTCCCGTCAGCCGGTCCCCCGTCAGTCGCCCGAGGTCTCGAAGCCGCTCACCGAGGCCTCCGTTCCCTCCGTCCGGGCGACCTCGCCGTACGTCCACTCCAGCTCGTGCGCCGTCCTGGTGTCGCCGGGCAGGGTGAAGGACGCCTGGTGCACGTCGAGGCTCTTCGCGGAGCCCGCCTCGCCCCGGACATACGTGATCGTGAAGGACGTGGTGCCGTCCTCCCCCAGGGTCAGCGACCGGGCCTTCGCGCCCTCGTCCGGGGAGACGGACGTCGTGCCGCCCTCGAACATCAGATCCACGCCGGGGAAGCCCTTCAGCGTGCACTGAGCGCCCTTGTTGGTGAGCGTGACGGTGACGGTGCCGGTGTCGCCGGCGGCCGGGGCGGCGCCTGCGCCGACCTCCACCCCCATGTCGCCGAGCGCACAGGCCGAGTCGCTCGGGCGGTCCGCGTTCTTGACGTCGTCGCCACCGGCCTTGTCGTCGCTGCAGCCGGTCAGCAGGACCGTCGCGGCGAGGGCGGCGGCCAGGGGGAGGGGGAGGGGGTAGGTGCGCATGGGGTCCTCTGGGCGTGTCGAACGAAAGCGGCTCCGGGCCCCTGGATCATCACGCACGCACCTGCCCCAGGGGCACGCACCCCCTGTGATTCCCCCGAACGCCGGACGGGCGGCATCGCCCGCGGGCGGTCGCGGCCCGCCCATCAGAGGCCCGGGGGGCCAGGGGCCAGGGGCCAGGGTCAGAGGCCAGGGTCAGAGGCCAGGGGCCAGGGGCCAGGGGGCAGAGGCCAGATGTCAGTCGAGGCCCGCCGTCGGCAGGCCCGTCGGGAGTTTGCCGCCCTCCGCCTTCGTGTACGTCTCCGCCCCGAGGCCGCCCTCCCAGGTGACCTTCAGGCTGTTCCCGTTCACGGAGTCGACCATGCCGGACGCCCGGTCCTTGGAACCGTCCGTGCACTTCAGGCGGATCATCCGCATCCCGGACTCCTCAGCCGCCGTGCCGCTGCACACGCTCCCGCCGGTGGCGAACAGCGCGGCCTGCTTCCCGGTGATCACCAGGGCCACGGCCTTGCCGCCGGTCGTCGCGAGCCAGTTGCCCTCCAGCTCGCCGGCCGGCCCACCGGAGCCGGTGTCGCCCGAGCCGCCGTCCGTTCCGGCGGACGCCGACGGGGACGGGGTCGGGCTGGAGGCCGAGTCGTCGCCCGAGTCGCCGCTGCTGCTGCACGCGGTCAGCGCGAGCGCGCTCGCCAGCCCCGCGGCGGCCGCCGCGACACGCACGGCGCCGGAGCGGCGCGAGAAGATCACCGATGACACTGCAAGCCCCCAAGCTGTAGCCGTCCGAACCGGCCGACCGACCGGTCGACCGGCCGGCCGGTACGCACGGCACCGGCCGGCCTCCTGGCCGGAACGATCGCAGCAAGGTACCAGGGCACGTCAAGGGGCCCTCGGAAACGCCTCTTACCAGGACGACTTGCGCACGCCGGGCAGATACCCCGCGTGCGCCTGCTCCCTCAGACCGACTCCGGGACAGCCCAGCGCCCGGAAGCAGCCGCGCGACCGGCCGTCCACCTGGCTGCGGTTGCGCACGCGCGTGGCACTCGCGTCGCTGCCGCCTGCGCAACTCCGCCTGCGCAACTTCGCCTGCGCAACTCCGCCTGCGCAACTCCGCCTGCGCAACTCCGCCTGCGCAACTCCGCCTGCGCAACTCCGCCTGCGCGGCGAGCCGCTCGGCCTCCGTCGACGAGGGCCGCCGGATGATCTCCTTCAGCTCGGCCCGCCGGGCGGCGTGACGCGCGACGATCTCCTGCCACCGGTCCTTCTTCGCGATCTCGCTCTTCTTGGCCATCAGCCCCTCGCTCCCCGGGCGCGGATCCGGGCGACGGCCGCCTCGACCCCGATCGTGTCGACGGTCTTGATCTCCCTGGCGCTCAGCCGGAGCCGGACGTACCGGCCCTCGTTCGGTAGCCAGTGGCTGGACTGGAGGTTGGGGTCGAACCGGCGCGACGTGCGCCGGTGGGAGTGCGAGATGCGGTTGCCGAAACCGGGCCGGGTGCCGGTCGGCATGCGGTGCGCGGACATGGTGGTGACGTACCTCTCCGGGCAAGCGATGGAAATGGAAGTCATTTTCAGTACTATGGCGGCATGGCACGCAACGAACTCCGGCCGGTCATCAAGCTCCGGTCCACCGCCGGGACCGGCTTCACCTACGTGACCCGCAAGAACCGCCGCAACGACCCGGACCGACTGACCCTGCGCAAGTTCGATCCCGTCGCCGGCCGCCACGTCGAATTCCGAGAGGAGCGCTGACCATGCGCAAGGGAATCCACCCGGAGTACGGCCCCGTCGTCTTCCGCGACCGTGCCGCGAACTACGCCTTCCTCACCCGCTCGACCATGACGAGTGAGAAGACGATCGAGTGGGAGGACGGCCGGAGCTACCCGGTCGTGGACGTCGAGATCTCCGACGTCAGCCACCCCTTCTACACCGGCACGGCCCGCGTCCTGGACACCGCAGGCCGCGTGGAGCGCTTCGAGCGCCGGTACGGAAAGAAGGGCTGAGCCGGTGCCCGAGCTCCCCGTCGTGATCGTCGGCGGGCTGCACGCCGACGCCCGCAAGGCGGCCGTCGCACGGCTGCTCGCCGAAGTGCCCGGCAGTGTCGTCCTCCACCACGACCTGTCGACGGCCGTCGCGGGCACGGTCGTACGGACCGTCAGGGACGCCTCCGGCCTCCTCGACACGGGGGAGACGCCGCTCGTCAACGACTGCGCCTGCTGCGCCCTGCGCGAGGACCTCGTGCCGGAACTGGAACGGCTGCGGGACGCCGGAGCCACCCGGCTCGCGGTCGTCGAGCTGTGGGACTCCGTCGAGCCCAAGGCCATGGCCGAGGTCGTCACGGCCGGCGGACTCACCGTCAGCGGCGTGATCACCGCCGTCGACCCGGCCCTGGTCCTGCCGTACCTCGGCAACGGCGACGACCTGGCCGACGGCGGTCTCGCCGCCGCCGCGACCGACCAGCGCACGGTCGCCGACACCTTCGCGCGTCAGCTGGAGTACGCCCCCGTCCTCGCGGTCGCCGACTCCCCGGAGGCCGACGACGAGGACCGCGAGCTGCTCGCGCAGCTGCATCCGACGGCCCTCCAGGCTCCCATCGGGCAAGAGACCACCGAGGGCCCCGCCGGCGACGGTCTGACGGTGCCGACCCCACGCCGGCGCCCGCTCTCGTCCCTTGCCCAGGCCGCCCTGGCCGGCTTCGACGTCGAGGCGGCCGCCGCCGCCCAGCACCCGGCCTGCGCCCTGCTGCCCGCCGAGTCCGACGCGCACGGCGTCTCCACCCTGGTCTGGAGCCGGCGCCGCCCGTTCCATCCGGAGCGGCTCTACGCCGCACTGGAGGACCTGACCTGCGCGGCCGCCCGCAGCCGCGGCCGGTTCTGGCTCGCCGACAAGCCCGACACGCTGTTCCACTGGGACGCGGCGGGCGGCGCCCTGTGCGTGGAGAGCGCGGGCCCGTGGCTGGCCTCCCTGCCGGACGCGGCCTGGGAGATGGTCCCGCCGGTGCGCCGCGCCGCCGCCGCACTGGACTGGCACCCCGAGCACGGTGACCGCGGCCAGCACCTCGTCTTCACCTCGCCCGGCCTCGACCGGGACGGCCTGGAGCGACTGCTGGAGTCCTGCCTGCTCACCGATGCCGAGTACGCCGCCGGGCGCGATGCCTGGCAGCGACTGCCGCACGCCTTCGACACCCTCCTGGAGGTCTGACCCCATGCCGCGCAAGCCCGACCGCAAGCCCGTCAAGGACCGGCCCAACCCCCTGGACCAGGCCCGGATCACCTACATCGACTACAAGGACACCGAACTGCTGCGGAAGTTCATCTCCGACCGCGGCAAGATCCGCAGCCGTCGCGTCACCCGGGTGTCGTCCCAGCAGCAGCGGCAACTGGCCAAGGCCATCAAGAACGCACGCGAGATGGCCCTGCTGCCCTACTCCGCCCGCTGAACCCGCCCGGCCCCGGCGAGGCCCCCCGCGCCGGGCTGTCGAGATCGGCGAGTGTGCGCCGAGGCTTGCCGCTCGGGCGGCGGCTGCCAGGTGCGTGCGCGTGGCCCTTCCGTCCCGGTCGGCCGCCGAGCCCGCCCGGCGCCGGCGAGGCCCTCCGCGCCCGACGGCGGATTCCAGGGACCTTCTGCTCATGCATGCGTCCGGCCGTTCGGTGTCGCCGGTTGCCGCCGTGCGCCGGGCTAGGCGTGATGGACCGGACGTCGCCGTCGGCTGTCCGCCCGCGCCTGACGGCCGGGGGCCTGCTGCTCACGCACGCACGCATGCATGCGTCCGGCCGGGCGTCGCGCCGCGCGGGGCCCGGACGACGTTGCGAGCGCCGAACCGCACGCCGTCCGTCGGCTGTCCGCCTGCGCCGGGCTCCGCGTCGGGCTGTCGAGACCGGCGAGTGCGCGCCGGGGCTCCCCGCTCGGGCGGCGGCTGTCAGCTATGAGTGAGCAGCCCCGCTGCCACCCCCCGTCGGCCGCTGAGCCCATCCGGCCCGGGTGAGGTTCCCCACGCTTGACGGCCCGGGGACCTCTTGCCCGTGCGTCGACCGAGCCGGACATCGCCGCCGGACGTCGGGCGGCGGAGGGCGTGGCGGGTGGCCGGGACCGGGCTCTTGGCCGGTCGGGGGCGGCCTCACGGAGGTCGTCCCCGGGGTGAGCCGGGGAGTGTGCCGCCTGGTCGGACGGGCCGGGAGCCGCGCGTGTGTCCGGCGGTGGGCCGGGAGCCGAGCGCCTGTCCGGCGATGGGCCGAGCACGGCATCGGACGCGGAGAGGACCCGGACCTCCTGCGACAGGCCCATTTCTCGCCGTCCCCGCAGGCCGCGGCCGTCTTCCGGATGCGGGTCGGCCGGTCGAACGGCCCGTCCCGCGCCCAGCGCCCCAGCTCCCGGTTCTCCGGCAGGGACCCGGCGCGGCCCCGCGTCCGGCCGGTGAGCGGATGCTCCGCCTCCACGGAACCTCCGCCGAACACACCGACCCGGCGCAGGCGTTCGGGAACGGGAGGCGGGACCGAGCCGTCAAACAGTCAAGAACTTCGGTAAAGCGGTCGTCACAGCTGTAACCAGGAGACCACCCCGCGTGCACGTGCATCTGCCCATGCAGCTGCACGTGAACAGGGCTATGATCCGGGTCAGTTGACCACTGCATCAATGGCCACACCAGCCAGTGCACCACCGGGGAGCGACCTGTGGACCACGACGTGTACAACGGTATGGCGGCCGCCGGGCTGCACGGCGTGGCCTGGCAGAAGAGCCGGCACAGCAACTCGCAGGGGTCGTGCGTGGAGTTCGCCCGGTTGCCGGGCGGGGACGTGGCCGTCCGCAACTCGCGCTTCCCCGACGGTCCCGCTCTGGTCTACACCCGTGCGGAGATCGAGGCGATGCTCCTGGGCGTGAAGGACGGCGAGTTCGATCACCTGGTCGGATGACGGCCCTGACGTCCGGCAGGGCGGCCCTCCGACGTCCGTTGCGCGGTGACGCGCGTAGAACCGCGGCGCGAAAAAGCGCCGCGGCGGCTCATTCCCCGTTCGGCCGTGAACCGGCCCTGGGCAGCCGGAAGAGCGCCCACACCAGCTTGCCGTCGAGCGCGCCCGCCAGCGGGTGCCAGCCCCAGCTGTCGCTGAAGGAGTCGACGAGGAACAGTCCGCGGCCCGACTCGGCCGAGAAGTCGTCGGTCTCCCGGGTGACCGGACTGTCGTGACTGGGGTCGCGCACCGCGCACACCAGCCGCTCGGTCCACCGCATCAGGTGCAGGCGCACGGGAGGCTCCCGCCCGCTGACACACGCGCTGCCGGTCGGCAGACCGTGCCGCAGGGCGTTGGTGACGAGCTCCGAGACCACCAGGCAGACGTCGTCGAACCGGTCGCCCAGGTCCCACTGGTCGAGGGTTCTGCGGGTGAACCGCCGCGCCTCGCGCACCGCTTCGTAGCGGGCGGGCAGAGCGCAGGAGGCGGCGTCGGACACGGCCGCGGGATCCAGCGGCGGAAGGCCCTGCCTTAACGGCTCGAGCATGGTCGATCCATTCGTCCCCATGCGAGGCACTCCCGGGAATTCGCGGTCGGTGCGATGCGGCGGTGGTGCGGCACCATGGTTTCGGATGCGTACAGCAGATGCAAGGGCAGATGCACGTGCACGTGACCGGAATGCGATGTCCCGTACCGCTTGTTGGCCAATTTTTCCGTCATCTTCACGTCTCTCTCCGGTCGTTCACTCGCCTTCTTCTTGCTCCCGCGCGCGAGCGTCGACCGATTCGATTCCGTTTCCGTAACCGGACGAGTACTGCTCGGAGTGTTTTAGTGGCAGACTGCGGCCCTTGAAGACGTTGGGGAGGCTGGCGAACGTGAGCGCGGGAGAGCCGGGATCGGTGGTGCGGCGCATGCTGCTCGGATCACAACTCAGGCGACTGCGTGAGGCTCGGGGCATCACGCGCGAGGCGGCGGGCTACTCGATCCGCGCCTCCGAGTCGAAGATCAGCCGGATGGAGTTGGGCCGGGTGAGCTTCAAGACCAGAGACGTCGAGGACCTGCTGACCCTGTACGGCATCACGGACGAGCAGGAGCGCGCCTCCCTGCTGTCCCTGGCGAAAGAGGCCAATGTCGCGGGGTGGTGGCACAGTTACTCGGACGTGCTGCCCAGCTGGTTCCCGACCTACGTCGGCCTGGAGGGCGCCGCGTCCTTGATCCGGGCCTACGAGGTGCAGTTCGTGCACGGACTGCTGCAGACCGAGGCGTACGCCCACGCGGTGGTCCGGCGGGGCATGCAGGGGGCGAGCGAGGCCGACGTCGAGCGCCGCGTGGCGCTGCGTCTGGAGCGCCAGAAGTACCTCGTGGACGAGCGCGCACCCGACTTCCACATCATCCTGGACGAGGCCGCCCTGCGCCGCCCGTACGGCGACCGCGAGGTGATGCGCGGCCAGCTCCAGCACCTCATCGAGATCTCCGAGCGGCCCAACGTACGGCTCCAGGTGGTGCCGTTCAGCCTCGGCGGCCACTCCGGTGAAAGTGGCGCGTTCACGATCCTCAGCTTCCCGGAGTCGGACCTGTCGGACGTCGTCTACCTGGAGCAGCTCACCAGCGCGCTGTACCTGGACAAGGCCGAGGACGTCGCCCAGTACGAGAAGGCCCTCAAGGAGCTCCAGAGCGACAGCCCGGGCCCCTCGGAGAGCCGGGACCTCCTGCGAGGACTCCTCCAGCTCTCCTGAAGGATCCCTCCTCTCCCGAACGACCCCTCCAACTCCCGTTAATCACAAGTACGATGACGCGTGATCAGATCGTGAAGGCGCGATCAGAGGTCTGCTTAGGGATCGAGGGATCACATTGTCGTCGTCCTGCTTCACCGACCTTGCACAGCAGTACATCGACGGTGAGTGGCGCCCGGGTACCGGTTCCTGGGACATCATCGACTTCAACCCGTACGACGACGAGAAGCTCGCGTCGATCACCATAGCCACGGTCGACGAGGTCGATCAGGCGTACCGGGCCGCCGCCCGTGCCCAGCGGCAGTGGGCCGCGACCAACCCCTACGCCCGCCGGGCGGTCTTCGAGAAGGCGCTGCGCCTGATCGAGGAGCGCGAGGCCGAGATCTCCGAGGCCATCATCGCCGAGCTCGGCGGCACACGCCTGAAGGCCGCCTTCGAGCTGCACCTCGCCAAGGAGTTCCTGCGCGAGGCGGTCCATCTGGCGCTGGCCCCCGAGGGCCGGATCATCCCCTCGCCGGTGGACGGCAAGGAGAACCGCGTCTACCGCGTGCCGGTCGGTGTCGTGGGCGTGATCAGCCCCTTCAACTTCCCCTTCCTGCTGTCGATCAAGTCCGTCGCCCCGGCGCTCGCGCTCGGCAACGCCGTGGTCCTCAAGCCGCACCAGAACACGCCCGTCGTCGGCGGCTCCCTGGTCGCGAAGCTCTTCGAGGACGCGGGGCTGCCCGGCGGTCTGCTGAACGTCGTCATCACCGACATCGCGGAGATCGGCGACGCGTTCATCGAGCACCCGGTCCCCAAGGTCATCTCCTTCACCGGCTCCGACCAGGTCGGCCGGCACGTGGCGACGGTGTGCGCCCGGTCGTTCAAGCGCTGCGTCCTCGAACTGGGCGGCAACAGCGCACTGGTGGTCCTCGACGACGCCGACGTCGACTACGCGGTCGACGCGGCCGTCTTCAGCCGGTACGTCCATCAGGGCCAGGTGTGCATGGCCGCCAACCGGATCCTCGTGGACCGCGCGGTCGCGGACGAGTTCACCGAGAAGTTCGTCGCCAAGGTGAGGAACCTCAAGGCGGGCGACCCGCGCGACCCGGAGACCGTCATCGGCCCGGTCATCAACTCCTCGCAGGCGGACGCCGTCTCCGGTGTGGTCGAGCAGGCCCTCGCCGAGGGCGCCACGGCCCTGGTGCGCGGCGGGCGGACCGACAACCTCGTCGAGCCGTCCGTGCTGACCGGCGTCCCGGCCGACTCGGCGCTGCTCAGGCAGGAGGTCTTCGGCCCGGTCGCGTTCCTCGTCCCGTTCGACGGCGAGGAGGAGGCCGTACGCCTCGTCAACGACACCCCGTACGGGCTGAGCGGCGCCGTGCACACCGGGAACATCGAGCGCGGGGTGAACTTCGCCAAGCGGATCGACACGGGCATGTTCCACGTGAACGACGGCACGGTCCACGACGAGCCGATCGTCCCCTTCGGCGGCGAGAAGCACTCGGGCCTGGGCCGGCTCAACGGCGACACGATGCTGGACTCCTTCACCACGACCAAGTGGATCTCGGTGCAGCACGGCCGGAGCGGCTTCCCGTTCTAGAGGCGTGGCCGTGAGGCCATGAGGGCCGGTCGTGGGCCACTCGAGAAGTACTCGAAGGCATGTGGCCGGTGTCCGGAACTCGTTGCGTGCGGCGGGGCCGTCGCACATGCTCTAAGCGCGTCCGTCACGCCCACCGGAAACCCTCGGGCATCTCAACTTCCCCTGTAACAACGTGGTTTCAGGGGAAGCGGTGCGCCATACTCAAATTTAAGTATCCGGTGGTACGGTGTGCCTCCCGACGGACGGAGTGAGTGCATGGACGAACAGAACGAGGTGCTCGACAGCCCGACCGGCTGGGTCGCCACGCATGTGCGCCGGTACGTATCCAGCGAGGGCGCGAGCGGGCACATCTGGTACGGGAAGCCGACACTGGTGCTGACCACACGGGGACGCAAGTCCGGGGCGCTGCGGCGAACCGGGCTGATCTACGGGGAGGACCAGGGGAATTACGTCGTCGTCGGGTCCAACGGCGGATCCGACCACCACCCCCACTGGTATCTGAACCTGCTGGCGGAGCCGCGGGTGTCGGTTCAGGTGGCGGCGGAGACGTTCGAGGCGGTCGCCAGGGAGGCGGAAGAGGGGGAGCGGGCGCGCCTGTGGGAGGCGATGACCGTGATCTTTCCGCAGTACAAGAGCTACCAGAAGAAGACCGACCGGAAGATCCCCGTGGTCGTGCTGGAGCCACAGGGGCCCGCACGAGGATGACGGGTGCCCGGCGCCTCCGGTGAGGAGGCGGCTACGGCGATGCTCGGGGGAGTGCGCGTCGGTCGGGGGCCCGGTTCGCCGGGCCCCGCGCGCGGACGGCAGGGGGCCGTGCCGTGAGGGGGGACGCGTCATCGTGCCGTTCCACCCGCTCGTTTCTCATCGAAGGGTTGGATGTGTGCCATGGGCGGATTCAGTCGTCGGGGGTTCCTGAGAACGACGGGGGCCGGTGCCGCCGCGGTGGCCGTCACGGGGGCCGCGGCCGCACCGGCCGAGGCGGTGCGGAGCAAGGCCGTGTGCGTGCCGGAGGCGTCGCTCACCACGGTCGCCGCCGCCGATCCCCGGTACGGCGAACTGGTCAGCAGGGGATTCAACGGTCGCTTCGTCGGGGCGCCGGAGCTCGTACACGTGGTGCACACGCCCAAGCAGATCGACCAGGTGGTCACCGACGCCGTGGCGGCCGGCAGGCAGATCGCGGTCCGCAGCGGCGGGCACTGCTTCGAGAACTTCGCGGACCACCGTGACGTCCGTGTGCTCATCGACACCTCGCCGATGCGCGCGGTCTACTTCGACAAGGAGCACCGGGCGTTCGCGGTGCAGCCCGCCGCCACGCTGGCCGAGGTCTACCGCACGCTGTTCTACGACTGGGGTGTCACCCTGCCCGCCGGGGTCTGCCCCCAGGTCGGTGCCGGCGGGCACGTCGCCGGCGGCGGATACGGGCCGCTGACCCGTCGCGACGGAACCGTCGTCGACCATCTGCACGGTGTCGAGGTCGTCGTCGTCGGCGCCAACGGCAAGGCGCGCACCGTCACCGCCACCCGGGAGCCGGACGACCCCAACCACGATCTCTGGTGGGCGCACACCGGGGGCGGAGGCGGCAACTTCGGCATCGTCACCCGCTATCTGTTCCGTACGCCCGGAGCCTCGGGCAACGACCCCTCGGCCTTGCTGCCCAAGCCGCCCACCCGGCTCCGCTCCACCTTCGTGACGTGGTCGTGGGCCGACCTCGACCTCCCCCGGTTCACCCGGCTCGTCACCAACTACAGCCGGTGGTACGAGGAGAACCACGCCGATGCCCGCTACGGCAGCCTCTACAGCACCCTGCACCTCAACACGCACGCGGTCGGCTCCGTGTCGCTGGAGGCACGCTTCGACGGTGGCCGCGCCGACGCCGCCGAACTGATCGAGCGCTACGTCGCCGCCGTCAACGCGGGCACCGGCCTGGAACCGACCGTCGAGCACCAGGACGACCTGTGGCTCCAGGCCACCCTCGGTGCACGTTTCGACACCGGCGGGTACGACCGGCACAAGTCCAAGAGCGCCTATCTCAAGCGGGCATGGTCCCCCGAGCGCATCGCGACCGTCCACAAGCACCTCACCGATCCCGCGTTCGACGGCTGGGGCGCCGTCGATCTCTACTCGTACGGGGGGAAGGTCAACACCGTGGCGCCCGAGGCCACCGCCCTGCCCCAGCGGGACTCGATCCTCAAGGCGTGGTTCTCCGTCACCTGGATGGACCGGGATCTCGACGGCCAGCACCTGAACTGGATCCGCGAGCTGTACCGGGACGTCTTCCGCGACACCGGCGGTGTGCCCGTGCCGAACGACGAGCACGACGGCTGCTACATCAACTATCCCGACACCGACCTGGCCGACGAGCGCTGGAACACCTCCGGCGTGCCCTGGCACACGCTCTACTACAAGGACGGATACCGCCGCCTCCAGCAGGTCAAGGCGAAGTGGGACCCGCGCGGCGTCTTCCGCCACCCGCTCTCCGTCCGGCTCCCCTGATCCCCGGCTGAAAGGAAACCGTCACCGTGCGACCCGGCCGAGCCGTCGGTACACACATCACCCTGGGCGACGATCTCACCGTGGGCCGGCTCGGTTTCGGGGCGCTCCGGCTCACCGGCCCCCACCACTGGGGGCCGCCCGCCCGGCCGGACAAGGCCGCCGAGGTGGCACGGTGTGCGGTCGACCTCGGCGTCACGTTCATCGACACCGCCGACGTCTACGGACTCGGGGCCAACGAGGAACTGCTCGCCACGGCGCTCCACCCCTACCCGCCGGGCCTGGTCGTGTCCACCAAGGCGGGCGAGGTCCGGCCGAGCCCGCACCAGTGGCGGGTGCTCGGCCGGCCCGACTACCTGCGACAGCAGGCCGAGCTGAGTCTGCGCCGGCTGCGGCTGGAGTGCATCGAGCTCTTCCAGCTGCACCGGGTCGACCCGCAGGTGCCACTCGAGGACCAGGTGGGAGCGCTGAAACAGCTCCAGGACGAAGGCAAGATCCGGCACATCGGGCTCTCCGAGGTGACGGTGGAACAGATCGAGCAGGCCCGCGGTGTCGCGCGCATCGTGAGCGTGCAGAACAAGTACAACCTCTTCGACCGGCGTTACGAGAAGGAGCTGGCCCACTGCGAGCAGGAGGGCATCGCCTTCATCGCGTGGAAGCCGCTCGCCGGTACCGCCCGGCCGGCCCGGGAAAGTGCCCTGGCCCGGGTCGCCGCGCAGGTGGGAGCGACGACGACGCAGGTGGCGCTCTCCTGGCTGCTGCACCGCTCGCCGGTCGTGATGCCGATTCCGGGCACGGCGTCGCTGTCCCACCTGCGGGCGAACATGGCGGCGGCGGACATCGCCCTCGACGGCGAGCAGGTGGCCCTGCTCGACGAGACGTGAGGAACCGGCCGTCGCCCGGGCCGGGGGCCACCATCCCCGGCCCGGCCGTCCGCGGGGCGGGTCAGGCGCTCATCTCGTTCGCCACGGCCATGACGTACTCGCCGTACCCCGACCGCGACAGCTTCGCCCCGAGCCGGTGGCAGGCGTCGGCGTCGATGAAGCCCATGCGCAGGGCGACCTCCTCCAGGCAGGCGATCCGGACGCCCTGCCGGTCCTCCAGGGTCTGCACGTACTGACCGGCCTGGAGCAGTGACTGCGGGGTGCCGGCGTCGAGCCAGGCGAAGCCGCGGCCGAACGTGACGAGTTCGGCTCTGCCCTGTTCCAGGTAGATCCGGTTGACGTCGGTGATTTCCAGTTCGCCGCGGGCTGAGGGGCGTATGTGACGAGCGATCTCCACGACGTCGTTGTCATAGAGGTAGAGACCGGTAATGGCGAGATTCGAGCGGGGCTTTTCGGGCTTCTCCGCCAGTGAGACGAGCCGGCCTGTTTCGTCCACCTCCCCCACGCCGTAGCGCTCGGGATCGGTGACCGGATATCCGAAGAGGACGCACCCGTCGATGTTCTGGGAGTGTGCCGCCAGGAGATCGTAGAAACCGTTTCCGTGGAAGATGTTGTCGCCGAGGACGAGGGCGACCGAGTCGTCGCCGATGTGGTCGGCCCCGGTCAGGAAGGCCTGCGCCAGCCCGTTGGGAACGGGCTGTTCGGCGTACGTCAGGGAGATCCCCAGGTGGCTGCCGTCGCCCAGCAGCCTGCGCAACTGGGGGATGTCGCCGGGCAGGGCGATGATGAGGATGTCCCGGACGTCGGCCAGCATCAGGGCCGAGAGAGGGTAGTAGATCAACGGCTTGTCGTTGACGGGAAGCAACTGCTTCGAAACAGCCAGGGTGATCGGGTGTAAACGGCTTCCATAGCCGCCCGCCAGCACAATTCCTTTCACTGGCTCCTCCTTTGTCTGGGCATTGTCAGTGACAGTAGGCCGGAAGCCTCCCGGCGGACAACAATCGTCTTGCCGATATTGACCGTGATACGAGGTGACGGCTCCATGGTCACCTTCCGTTCGAGTCCGCTCGATCGGTTCTCGAGTCTGTTCCTTCCGAATCTGCATAGGGTGCACTTCATGGCCGTAGTCGACCGCGGTGATGCATCATCCGACCAGTAACCGACGTCGCCGGCCGGCACCGAAGGAGCGCGAGGAAACGACCGCAAGGGGAGGAAGAACCGTCGTGGCGGAACTGACGAGCGAGAAACTTTTTGCCATCCTGCGTGAGTGCGCGGGGGAAGAGGAGTCTGTGACCAGCGCGCAAAACGCAGTTGACATGGAATTCACCGACCTCGGGTACGACTCGCTGGCCCTCCTGGAGACCGCTGCCCGGGTCTCGAGCGAGTACGACGTCGACATCCCTGAAGAGGGGCTTTCCGAGGTGACGACCCCCGCCGGGTTTCTGGCCGTGGTCAACGGTCTTCTGAAAGTGGCCTGAAATCGCACTGTGACGCTCGTCACACCCAGATCGATTTGTTGATTGCGCAATCAGTTACGCGCGCATGCGCAGCAGGCGCTTTCCATTCCGGCGAAATGCCGGACCCGCTGTGGGGAACTTGTGAACCGCCTGAGGCGTTGATGCTCGGTAGACCAGTAGCTTTCTGCGATCTATGGGGGAACGTCGTGAAGCTGGGTGTCTTAGGCCCGCTTTCCGTGCAGGTCGAAGGTGATCTGCACACTCCGAGCGCACCAAAGATGAGAAGTGTTCTGGCCACACTCCTGGTGCACGCCGACCAGGTCGTGCCCGTATCGTCACTGATACGCGAACTGTGGGACGAGGACCCTCCGGTCAGCTGCTTGACCACGCTGCAGACCTACATCCTCAACCTGCGCAAGTTGCTGGCGTCCGCGACGGGAATGACCGCCCGTCAGGTCGCCTCCGAGATCCTCGTGACCCGGTCCGGCGGCTATCTGTTCCGGACAACCGAGGGGGACCTGGACGTCCACCGGTTCCACGAGCTGGTCGCGGACGGACGGCGGGCGCTGTCGTCGGGGGACGACCACGCCGCGCTGTCCACCCTCTCCAGCGCGCTCCAGCTGTGGCGCGGACCCGCACTCGTCGACGTCGTCGCCGGGCGGATCCTCGAGGGGCGGCGCCAGCAGTTCGAGGAGTCCCGGCTGGTCGTCCTGGAGTACCTCGTCGACACCCAGCTGCGGCTCGGCATGTACCGGGAGGTGCTCACCGAGCTCGCGGCGCTGACGGCCGACAACCCGTACCACGAGGGGCTGCACGCCCAGTACATGCGGGCGCTCTACCTCAACGGCCGGCGTGCGCAGGCCCTGGAGCTCTTCCAGCGTCTGAGGGTCAACCTGGTGAATCATCTCGGCCTCGAGCCGGGCCCGATGGCCCAGGAACTGCACCGCTCCATCCTCAACGCGGAGTCGATCGACGCCCAGGGCAACCTTCGCAGGCCGACGGGGGACATCGTGCGCATGTCGTCCTCCGGAGCGGTGCGGATCTACTGACACCGGGTGGAGCCCGGTCCGTCCGGCGGCGGACCGGGCTCCGTGTGTTCCGTGGCGCGGTGGGGGTCTTGCGGCGTGGCCGCCGGGTGTTCCGTGGTGAGGTGGGGCTGAGGTGGGGCGGTCGTCGCGCGGTGCGGCAGCCGGGCCTTCTGCGCTGCAGGGGGCAGGTCCTTGCGGCGGCGGGTGGTCGCCCGTGGGGCGGCAGACCACCCCTGGTGGCGCGGGCGCCCGGCCGCCGGGAGTCCGTCGAGCGCTCCTGGAGAGCGGATGCCCTGCCCCGGAGTCCGACGGACCGGTCCTCCGGGCGGGGCGGGTCCCCCGCCCGGTGACCGGGGCCGCCGCGTTCTCCCACCGCCGGACCGGGCGGTGGCCGCTCAGGCCGGGGTCGACGCGCTGACGAACCTGACGGGCGTGGGCAGATGGAGGGGGCCGTCGCCGCGCAGGCGGTCCAGTTCGGTGGTCAGGCGGTGGCGCAGCTGCCGGCTCTCGTACTCCGGGAGGTGCTGCCACAGCAACCGCATTCCCTGAGTGTGGGACCAGTCGACCCAGGTCTCGCCGTCCGGCGCGCGCAGTGGGATGTGCTCGTCGATGACCTCCACCTCCTCGAACCCGGCGCGAACCATGGTGCGGGTCAGGTCGCCGGTGTCCTGCAGCCAGCTGTTGAACCGCCGCTTCAGCGCTTCCGGCCGCCAGTCGGTCGGCAGGTTGCGCAGCAGCCGTTCCGGAATCAGCTCCGTGAACACGGGCGGGAGGAAGGGGAACGTGTCCTCCGTGAAGACCGGGCTGGTGAAGGCGATCCGGCCGCCCGGTCGCAGCAGGGTCGCGTACCGCGGGAGCGCGGCCGGTGCGTCCGGCAGGAAGATCAGGCTGTAGCTGCCGGTCACCACGTCGAACGAGGCGGGCGGGAGGTCGGGCTGCTCACCGTCCATGACCCGGACCTCGACATGCCGGGTGCCGAGCGCCCTGGCCTGCCGGCGGGCCTCCTCCACCATGGCGGGCGCGATGTCGATGCCGAGCACATGACCGGACGGGCCGACCCGCTCCGCCGCCACGAACAGCGACGCGCCGCGACCGCACCCCACGTCGAGAACGCGCTGCCCGGGTTGTGGATCGGCCCGTTCCACGAGTCGTCGGCCCATCGGTGTGAAGAACTCGACGCCCAACTGGTCATAGGTGGCCGCGGCATTGTTGAACGCCTCGGTGACCGTCGATTTGTACTTCGTATTGTCCATGGGTCCTCCGCGTGACGAAAGCCGACCGGACCACCCTGACCCGTCCGTCTGAAATATGGGTCGGAATGCGCTCGGCAGCTGCTCGAAACCGGCTTGTCGACGGGTCGAGTTGTGTGGAAAAGGATTGTTGCGGAGAGCCGTGCAAGTCAGGATGAGCGCATCGACGACCGACAGGAGTGCCGACCGTGAGCGATCACATCGACATTGTTCGCCGGATGGTGAACAGCTACAACACCGGACAAACGGACGACGTGGCCGAGTTCATCCACGAGGAGTACCTCAATCCGGGCGCCCTGGAACACATGCCGGAATTGCGTGGTCCCGAAGCGTTCGCACTCGCGGTGAAGTGGCTGAAGCTCACTTTCTCCGAGGATGCGTATCTCGAGGAGATCGGATACGAGGAAAAGGGCAGCTGGGTGCGGGCGAAACTCGCCCTGTACGGACGCCAGGTGGGCGAACTCGTGGGGATGCCCGCCACCGGGCGCAAGTTCTCCGGCGAGCAGATCCACCTCATCCGGATCCTGGACGGCAAGATCCGCGACCACCGCGACTGGCCGGACTACCTCGGCACCTACCGCCAGCTCGGCGAGCCCTGGCCCACGGAGGAGGGCTGGCGGCCCTGAGCAGCGTGTCCGGCACGCCCATGCCCAAGGGAAGGAACACGGTGAGCGCTTCCTCACCCGGGGAACCCCTGGAATCGACCGACCAGGACCTCGACGTACTCCTGAAGAACCTCGGCAATCTGGTGACCCCGATGGCCGTCCGGGTCGCCGCGACGCTCCGCCTGGTCGACCATCTCCTGGCCGGAGCCGACACCGTCGCCGGCCTCGCCGCCCGCACGGACACCCACCCCCAGGCGCTCGCCCGCCTGGTCCGCCACCTGACCGTGGTCGGCGTCCTGGAGGGCGGAGAGCCTGACCGGCCGCTGCGGCCCACCCGCCTCGGGCTGCTCCTCGCCGACGACCATCCGGCGCAGCAGCGGGCCTGGCTGGACCTGAACGGGGCCGTCTCCCACGCCGACCTGGCCTTCACCGGGCTCCTCGACGTGGTCCGCACCGGCCGCCCCGCCTACTCCGGGCGGTACGGGCGGCCCTTCTGGGAGCACCTCTCGGAGGACCGGGCGCTGGCCGACTCCTTCGACGCCTTGATGTCCTGCGACGAGGACCTGGCCTACGAGGCCCCGGCCGGCGCGTACGACTGGTCGGCGGTGCGGCACGTTCTCGACGTGGGCGGCGGCAACGGCGGTCTGCTCGCGGCGATCGCCCTGCGGGCGCCGCATCTGCGGGGCACCCTGATCGAACTGGCGGGCCCCGCCGAGCGCGCCCGGCGCACGTTCGCGGACGCCGGACTCGCCGACCGGGTCACCGTGGCGGAGGGCGACTTCTTCAAACCGCTGCCCGTCACCGCCGACCTCGTCGTGCTGTCCTTCATCCTGCTCAACTGGTCCGACGAGGACGCGCTGACGATCCTGCGCCGGTGCGTCGAGGCGCTGGAACCAGGAGGCAGGCTCCTCGTCCTCGACCGTGCCGACGTCGACGGGGACGGCGCCGACCGCTTCTTCAGCACCCTGCTCGACCTGCGGATGCTGACGTTCATGGGGGGCCGCGTGCGCACCCGGGACGAGGTGGTGGCCCTGGCCGCATCGGCCGGCCTCACCCTGGCCTCGGAGCGCGCCAGCGGTTCCACGACCCTCCCGTTCGACTTCTCCGTCCTCGAGTTCACCGCCGCTCCCGGGGCGGCCCACCCCGTCCTCCCAGCACAGGAGTAGACACATGTCCGAACGCATCGTGCCCAGTGGTGACGTCGAGCTGTGGAGCGACGACTTCGGTGACCCGGCGCACCCGGCGCTGCTGCTCGTCATGGGCGGCAACCTCTCCGCCCTGGGCTGGCCCGACGAGTTCGCCCAGCGGCTCGCCGACGGCGGTCTCCACGTCATCCGCTACGACCACCGCGACACCGGCCGTTCGACCACCCGCGACTTCGCCGCCCACCCCTACGGCTTCGGCGAACTGGCCGCCGACGCGGTCGCCGTCCTCGACGGCTGGGGCGTCGACCGCGCCCATGTCGTCGGCCTGTCGATGGGTGCGACCATCACCCAGATCATCGCTCTGGACCACCACGAGCGGCTGAGCAGCCTGACCATGATGCTGGGCGGCGGACTCGACATCGACTTCGACGGCAACATCGAGCGCGTGATGCGCGGTGAACCCACACCGGACGGCCTGCCCGGGCCCCAGCAGCCGTTCCTGGACGCGCTCGCCCTGATGAACCAGCCCGCCGAGGGGCGCGCCGCCGAGGTGGCCAAGCGCGTGAGCAAGTGGCGCATCCTCTCCGGAACGGGCGTGCCGTTCGACGACGCGGAGTACGCGCGCTGGGAGGAACGGGCGATCGACCACGCGGGCGGCACTCTCACCGAACCGTACGCGCACTACTCATTGACCCTGCCGCCGCCGGCGCGGGCCGCCGAACTGAGTGACGTCACCGTGCCGACCCTGGTCATCCAGGCCGAGCACGACCCCATCGCACCCGCACCGCACGGCAAGCACCTCGCCGGGCTCATCCCCACCGCCCGTCTGGTGGAGATCCCGGGCATGGGACACGCCTTGCCGTCCTCGGTCCACGGCCCGCTGGCCGAGGTCATCCTCGCCCACGCCCGCTCGGTGTCATGACCGTCGCGGACGAACAGCGGGCGGGCGAGACGATGTACGGGGCTGATCTCGCCCGCGTCTACGACCTGGTGCACCGGGAGCGCGGCAAGGACTACCGCACCGAGACCGAGGCGGTCGCCGCCGCCGCCCGGCAGCGCAGGCCCGGCGCCCGGCGGCTGCTCGACATCGCGTGCGGCACCGGCGGGCATCTGCGGCACTTCGCCCAGCTCTTCCCGCATGTCGAGGGGCTGGAGCTGTCCGCGCCGATGGCCGAGGCGGCCCGCGCCGCGCTGCCCGGACTGACCGTGCACCCGGGGGACATGCGCGACTTCCGTCTCGACGCCACCTTCGACGTGGTGACCTGCATGTTCGGCTCCATCGGCTACATGTCGTCGGTCACCGAACTGCGCCGGGCGCTGAGCATGTTCGCCCGGCATCTCGAGCCCGGCGGAGTGGCCGTGGTCGACCCGTGGTGGTTCTACGAGACGTTCGCCGACGGCCATGTCTCGGCCGACGTCGTGACCGTCGACGGCGTCACCGTCTCCCGGGTCTCGCACTCCGCCCGCCGCGGCCGCACCTCCCACATGGACGTGCACTTCGTCGTCGCCGAACCCGGCGTCGGAGCCCGGCACTTCGTCGACACGCACATCATCTCCCTGTTCAGCCGGGCCGAGTACGAACAGGCGTTCAGGGAGGCCGGTTTCGCTGTCGAGTACCTGCCCGAGGCACCGTCGGGCCGTGGCCTGTTCGTCGGCGTCCTCGGGTGAAGCAGCGACGGGAACCCGCAAGAAACGACGAGAGAGGAACGACATGAACGACCACGAGGTCGACGTTCTGGTGGTGGGTGCGGGTCTCGGTGGCCTGTCGACGGCGATGTTCCTCGCCCGGCAAGGTGTCCGGGTGCTGGTGGTGGAGCGCAGGTCAGGCCTCTCCCCCTATCCGCGGGCCGCCGGGCAGAACCCGCGGACCATGGAGCTGTTGCGCATCGGGGGCGTCGCGGACGAGGTGACCCGGGCCGACGACATCCGCGGAGCCCAGGGCGACTTCGTCATCCGGCTCGCGCAGAGCGTGCGGGGGGAGATTCTGCGGACCGTGTCGGAGAGCTTCGACGACATGGTGGCCGCGACCGATCCGTGCACGCCGGCCGGCTGGGCGATGCTGTCCCAGGACAAGCTGGAGCCGATCCTGCTCGCACAGGCGCAGCGCCACGGTGGCGCCATCCGCTTCGGCACCCGGCTGATGTCGTTCCACCAGGACGAGGACGGTGTCACGGCCCGGCTGGAGGGGCCCGAGGGCGAGTACGACCTGCGCGCCGGGTATCTCGTGGGTGCCGACGGCAACCGCAGCCTGGTGCGGGAGTCGCTGGGCATCGAGCGGTTCGGGCACGGCACGCTGACCCACATGGTCGGCATCATCTTCGACGCGGACCTCTCCGGCATCATGGAGCCGGGCACGACCGGCTGGTACTACCTGCACCATCCCCAGTTCACCGGCACCTTCGGGCCCACGGACCGGCCCGATCGGCACACCCTCTTCGTCGAGTACGACCCCGACGAGGGCGAGAGTCCCGAGGACTTCACACCACAGCGTTGCATCGAACTCATCGGCCTCGCGCTGGACGCCCCCGAGGTGCGGCCCGAGCTCGTCGACATCCAGGGCTGGGAGATGGCGGCCCGCATCGCCGAACGCTGGCGCGAGGGGCGGGTGTTCCTGGCCGGGGACGCGGCGAAGGTCACCCCGCCCACCGGGGGCATGAGCGGCAACGCGGCCGTCGCCGACGGGTTCGACCTCGCCTGGAAGCTGGCGGCGGTGCTGCACGGGCAGGCCGGGCCGGGGCTCCTCGACACCTACGAGGACGAGCGCAAGGTCGCCGCGGAGCTGGTCGTGGCCGAGGCGCTGGCGATCTACGCGCAGCGGATGGCGCCGCACATGGCGGATGTGTGGGACAAGTCGGTGGGGTACGCCGAGACGCTGCTCGGCTTCCGCTACCGCTCCTCGGCGGTTCTGGCCACGGACGTCGACCCGGCGCGGGTGGAGAACCCGCTGGACCCGAGCGGTCGCCCGGGCTTCCGCGGACCGCACGTCATGGTGTCCCGGCACGGCGAGCGGATCTCCACGGTCGACCTGTTCGGCGACGGCTGGACCCTGCTGGCCGGTGAGCTGGGGTCCGACTGGGTCGCGGCGGCGGAGACGGTCGCGACGGAACTGGGCGTACCCGTCCGGGCGTACCGGATCGGCGCCGGCCTCACGGACCCGGAGGACGCGGTGGCCCACCGTTACGGCATCGGCAAGGCCGGCGCGAGTCTGGTCCGCCCCGACGGCATCGTCGCCTGGCGCACCGACGAACCGGCGGCCGACGCGGCGAACACCCTCGGCGGTGTTCTGCGCAAGGTCCTGGCTCGCTGACACCGAGTCGGCACGCGGCAGGGGCCCCGACCCCGCACCCCGCCGGAGTGTTCGGCGGGGTGCGCCGGCCTGCCGGGGTTCCGGAACCGGCGCAGGTGGATCGGGAGCGGGTACGGCGGACGTTCGCGGGCGGGGCGTACGGCAGAGGGCGCTGGTGCGAGGCCCACAGGGTGCCGGAGGCGGCCACGGGCCGGCGGTGGAGATCAGAGCTCACGGCATCAGGCACGGCCGGCAGATCGTGGAGCGGCCGGGTGCGGCGGACCTGCCGCCGGCAGCCGTGACGGCCGCGTCCCCGCCGGCGGAATCCCCACAGCGGGTGAGCGCCTCGGCCCCGGCGGCTCACGCCGGTGGCGCCCGCGGGGCCCTCCGGCGTCATGCCCAGCCGTCGGACCGAGCGGGCGCCCGCCGTGCGTCAGGCCAGGTCCAGCTCCTGCGACAGGACGTCGTGCGCACGGGACTTCGGGTCACCGATGAGTGCGGCCGCCCGGCGGACGCGGTCGACCAGGAGGGCTTGGCGGCGGATCGCCGACGTGTCGGTGAGGGGGCCGCCGCCCGAGAGAGCCGCGCGGACGAAGGCGTCCATCGCGTTGAAGACCTGGTTGTCCTCGGGCAGCGAGCGCTCCGTCACCACGTCCTGCTGTTCGATCCTGACCACCGGCTTCAGCTGCTCCGGCGGCGTGAAGGCACGCCGGACGCTCACCCGGCCCCGGTTGCCCCACAGCGCGTAGGTCGAGCGGTAGGAGTGCTCGAAGCCGAAGTCCAGCTGGGCCGTCACCCCCCGGTCGTCGCTCAGCAGCACACTGCCCGCCACATCCACGCCGGTCGCCTCGTCCACGCGCAGACAGGCGCCGAGCACGTCGAGCTCTCCCGTCAGGTACAGCTGGGCCGCCCGCAGCGGATACACCCCGACGTCGAGCAACGCGCCGCCGCCCAGCGCCGGCTGGTACCGGAACGACTCCGGCGCCAGCGGCGGCACGGCGAACGATCCCGAGAACTGCCGCAGTTCTCCGACGGCCTCGCCGAGCATTGCGCGCACCGCGGCGTGTTGGGAATGGTGCAGGAACATGAAGTTCTCAGCGAGCACGAGCCCGAGTTCCGACGCGGTCGACATCAGCTCGAGCGTTTTCTCGTACGCGTCCGACATCGGTTTCTCGACGAGCACGTGCTTTCCCGACCGCAAAGCCCGCAGCGCCCACTCGTGATGCATGCCGGGCGGCAGTGGAATATAGACGGCGTCCAGGTCGTCCCGCTCGACGAGTTCCGCGTAATCCCCCACACCACCGCAGCCGAATGCGGCTGCCACGCGTTCGGCCCTGGCCTTGTCACGACTGGCCACCGCGACGAGGTCGACGTGGTCATGCGCGGCGAGAACGGGCATGATCCGGCGCATCGCGATGTTCGCCGTACCGATCACGCCCATTCGGAGCGCCCGTTGCTGACGGTGCTCTGGCATAGGGGTCCTCATCACCTTGCGGGAGTCCAGTGGGTTGCCCACCGTACGGGCGGCGGATCAAGCACCGCTTGAGGAACGGTGGATGCGGAAAAGGGCAGTTCGAGTGTTCTTCTAATACGGCCCCGTACCTTGCCGAGGGAATCGGATGACGGAGGTGGCGGGGTGACGGCGGCGACGCATGCCCTGGGACGCGAACTGCAACTCGTCCACGCGGCACAGTGGCTCTACGCGATCAACGGCGAGCCGTTCGTGCCGGGGGAGGGCGACCCGTACGCGCGGCTGGTGCGGGGATTCGAGACAGGCGAAGGCGGCACGGACGACGCGGGCCAAGTGCTCGCGTCGATCGCGGAGCGAGGGCCGGTGTGGCGCAGCCGGCTCGACACCTGGGTCGTCACCGGCCCGGCGGCGCTCCGGCAGCTGTCCGGCTGCCCGGACCTGGCGGTGTCCGCCGCCGTGCCGCAGGCGGAGGCCTGGCTGCCCGACCCGGCGCGCCAGCACACGACGGAGCTCGCCAGGGACCTGGCACTGCGGGGCGGGACGAGGGCCGTGCGCGGGCACACCGGGACGCTACGGGAACGGGCCGGACAGGCCGCTGCCCGGCTCGAACCGGGCCGGGCCGACCTGGTGGCGGACTTCGTCCAGCCACTGACCGCGGCGGTGTACGCCGCACTCCTGGACGTCCCCGAAGAGCGGCACGCGGCTTTCGCCGCCGACATCGCCGCGGTGACCCCGGCCGTGGACGCGCTGCTCTGTCCACAGACGCTGGAGGTGACGCGGCGCCTGGCGGAGGGTGTCCGGGGACTGCGGGCGCTCTTCGCCGGGGGCGACCGGGCGGAGGCCGGCCTGGTGCTCGCCGTGGCCGGCGCGCGGGCCGCGGCGGACCTGCTCGGCAACGCCCTCCAGACGCTCCTCGACCGGCCGCGCGAGTGGGAACTGCTGCGCTCCGATCCCGCGCACGCGGCCCGGGTGGTCGTGGAGGCCCTGCGCGACCGGCCGCTGTGGCGGGCGCACCCCTTGGTGGCCCTCGCCCCGGCCGAGGTGGCCGGTAACCGTATCGAGACCGGTGACCCCGTCACCGCCGTGATCACCGAAAGCGGCGGCGATCCGGCCCCGCTGCCCGTGGCCGCCTGCGCCACCGTGCTCCCGGCCGCACGGGCGCAGGCCGAGCAGGCGCTGGCGGCGCTGGCCGCGCGGTTCCCGCTGCTGCGGCCGGACGGCTCGCCGGTGCGTGCGCGCAGGGCGCCCCTGACCCGGCGCCTGGTCAGGCTGCCGGTCCGACTCGGCGAGGAGGAGACGCGATGAGGGTTCTGTTCACCTCACTGGCCCACCACACCCACTACTACCCACTCGTGCCGCTGGCGTGGGCGCTGCGTACCGCGGGCCACGAGGTGCGGATCGCCAGCCAGCCCGAGCTGACCGACGTCATCACGGGCACGGGACTGACCGCCGTGCCCGTCGAGTGGTCGCTCGGTGCGCTGGAGGACCTGGGGCTGCTCGGCAAGCTCCACGACGAGGCCTCGGCGCACGTCCAGGGCTTCGACTACGCCGCCCGGGGCGAACACCCGTGGACCTACGAGCAGTTGCTGGGCCTGGAAAGCGTCATGGTGCCCACGCTCTACGGCGCGCTCAACAACGACACCATGGTCGACGCCCTGGTGGACTTCGCCCGCTCCTGGCAGCCCGACCTCGTCGTCTGGGAGACCTTCACCCTCGCCGGGGCCATCGCGGCGCGCGTGACCGGCGCGGCACACTGCCGGCTGGTCTCCGGCCCCGACATCAGCGTGCGGGCCCGCAAGGAGTTCCTGCGGCTGGCCGCCGAGCAGGAGCCGGAGCACCGCGAGGACCCCACGGCGGAGTGGCTGGAACGCACGCTGCTGCGGCTGGGATCCGGCGCCGGGTTCGACGAGGACATGGTCACCGGCCAGTGGACGGTCAACACCACGCCGCCCAGCACCCAGCTCGACCTGGAACTGCCGACCGTCCAGGTGCGGCACGTGCCGTACAACGGCCCCGCGGTGGTGCCGGACTGGCTGCGGGCCGATCCCGGGCGAAGCCGGATCTGCGTGACACTCGGTTCCTCGGCCTCGGACGTCGGCGTCGACCTGGCCGGACTCCTGGCCCATCTCGCGGAACTGGACGCGGAGATCGTGGCCACCGTCGACGAGGCGACCCGTGAGGCGGCGAAGCACCTGCCGGACAACGTACGCCTGGTGGACTTCGTCCCGCTCAACGACCTGCTGCCCACGTGTGACGCGGTCGTGCACCACGGGGGCGTCGGCACGAAGGCGACGGCCGAACTGCACGCCGTGCCCCAGCTGATCCTGGCCTTCGGCTGGGACACCGAGGTCATGGGCCGTGGCCTGGAGGACATCGGCGCCGGCCTGTGCGTGCCGAGCGCCGACCTGCTTCCGGATGTGCTGCGCAAACAGGTCCAGCGACTGATCACCGAGCCGTCGTTCGCCCACGGGGCCCGGCGGCTCCAAGAGGAACTGCTCGCCGTGCCCAGCCCCAACGAGGTCGTCCCGGTGCTGGAGCGGCTGGTCGCCGAACACCGCGGCGATCCCCCTGCCGGACGGGCGGCGTACGGCACGAACGGCTCAGTCCACGACCGAGGGTGAGGGGTTCAGAGGTGACGGACACCAAGGCGCTGGTGCTGGAACTGGCGCGCAAGTACCACAAGGAACAGGGAACGCGCGTCTTCGAACCGGGGATCACGCCGATCCTGTCCTCGGGTGCGGTCCTCGACGAGGAGGACCGGCACGCTCTGGTCGAGGCGGCGCTGGAGATGCGGATCGCCGCCGGTGCGCGCACCCGGAAGTTCGAGAGCGACTTCGCCCGCTACTTCCGGCTGCGCAAGGCGCACATGGTGAACTCGGGATCGTCGGCCAACCTGCTGGCGGTCAGCGCGCTCACCTCGCCGAAGCTGAAGGACCTGCGGCTGCGCCCCGGCGACGAGGCCATCACGGTGGGCGCCGGTTTCCCCACGACGATCAACCCGCTCGTACAGAACGGTCTGACACCGGTCTTCGTCGACGTGGAACTGGGCACCTACAACGCCTCGCTGGCCCAGATCGAGGCAGCGATCTCCCCGCGCACCAGGCTCATCATGATCGCGCACGCTCTCGGCAACCCGTTCCCGGTCGCCGAGGTGGCGGAACTGGCCTCCCGCCACGACCTGTTCTTCATCGAGGACAACTGCGACGCCGTCGGCTCCACCTACGGGGGCAGGCTCACCGGTACCTTCGGCGACCTGTCGACGGTGAGCTTCTACCCCGCCCACCACATCACCGCGGGCGAGGGCGGCTGCGTTCTCACGTCGAGCCTCGAACTGGCCCGGATCGTGGAGTCGATGCGCGACTGGGGCCGGGACTGCTGGTGCGAACCGGGCACCGACAACACCTGCCTGAAGCGGTTCGACTACCAGCTCGGCACCCTCCCGGCCGGCTACGACCACAAGTACATCTTCTCCCACGTCGGCTACAACCTGAAGGCCACCGACCTCCAGGGAGCCCTGGCGCTCAGCCAGTTGCAGAAGGTGGACGACTTCGGCGCGGCCCGGCGGCGCAACTGGCGGCGGCTGCACGACGGACTGGCCGGCGTGCCCGGACTGCTGCTGCCGCGGGCCACGCCGGGCAGCGACCCGAGCTGGTTCGGCTTCGCCCTGACCGTGCTGCCCGGCGCGGGCTTCACCCGCAGGGACCTGGTCGACTTCCTGGAAGGCCGGAAGATCGGCACCCGCCGGCTGTTCGGCGGGAACATCACCCGCCACCCCGCCTACCAGGACGTGCGCTACCGGGTCGTGGACGAGCTGACCAACTGCGACACCGTCACGGAGGACACCTTCTGGATCGGCGTCTATCCGGGGCTCACCAGCGAAATGCTCGACTACGTCGTCGAGTCCATCACCGAGTTCTGCACGCGAAGGGGCTGATCAGACCATGTCCGCACAAGCCAGCCGGGTCGCCGTCGTCACCGGCGCCACCAGCGGGATCGGCCTCTCCGTCGCACGGTCGCTGGCCGCCGCCGGCCACCGTGTGTTCCTCTGCGCCCGGGACGCCGACCGGGTCGCGCTCACCGTCAAGGAGCTGCGCGCGGAGGGCCACGACGTGGACGGCGCCGCCTGCGACGTACGCGACGTGGCGCAGATCGGGACCCTGGTCGCCGCCGCCGTGGAGCGCTACGGGCCCGTCGAGGTGCTCGTCAACAACGCCGGCCGCAGCGGTGGCGGCCCGACCCACACGATCACCGACGAACTGTGGGACGACGTGATGGCCACCAACCTGGACAGCGTCTTCCGCGTCACCCGCACCGTGCTGACCACCGGCCGCATGCGGGAGGGGAGCTGGGGGCGGATCGTGAACATCGCCTCCACCGGAGGCAAGCAGGGCGTGGTGCTCGGCGCCCCCTACTCCGCCTCCAAGCACGGGGTCGTCGGCTTCACCAAGGCCCTGGGCCTGGAGCTGGCCAAGACCGGCATCACGGTCAACGCGGTGTGCCCCGGCTATGTGGAGACCCCCATGGCGGAGCGGGTCCGGCAGGGCTACGCCGCCGCCTGGGAGACCACGGAGGAGGAGGTGCTCGACCGGTTCCAGGCCAAGATCCCCCTCGGCCGCTACAGCACGACCGACGAAGTGGCGGGCCTGGTCGGCTACCTGGTGACCGACACGGCCGCATCCATCACCGCGCAGGCGATCAACGTCTGCGGCGGGCTGGGCAACTACTGAGGAGAGCCATGCCGGACGAGACCGTGCACCACACCGTTCACGAGATCGACGTGCGAGCGCCTGCCGAAGCGGTGTTCGACCTCGTCGCCGAAGCCTCGCGCTGGCCGGTGCACTTCCCGCCCAGTGTCCATGTCGAGCGACTGGAGGGCGACGACCGGAAGGAGCGGCTGAGGATCTGGGCGACGGCCAACGGCGAGGTCAAGAGCTGGACCTCGAGCCGCGAACTGGACCGTGCGGGACTGCGAGTGACGTTTCGTCAGGAAGTGTCCCGGGAGCCGGTGCGGAGCATGAGCGGCGAGTGGCGGCTGGAGCCGCTCGGCGCGGACCACACCCGGGTGCGGTTCACACACGCGTTCACCGCCGTCGACGACGCCCCGGAGCACGTCGAGTGGATCCGCCGGGCGATCGACACCAACAGCGGCGCCGAACTCGAGGCGTTGCGCAGGGGCGTCGAGGACGCGGCCCCGGGCCTCACCTTCACGTTCGACGACAGCGTGCATGTGGAAGGCTCGGCGAAGGACGCCTATGAGTTCATCCGCGCCGCCGACCGCTGGAGGGAGCGGCTGCCGCACGTCGCCCGGGTCGTCCTCACCGAGGACACCCCGAACGAGCAGATTCTCGAGATGGACACGCTCACCGCCGACGGCGAGACCCACACCACCCGTTCGGTGCGTGTCTGTTTCCCCGCCGAGCGGATCGTGTACAAGCAGATCCGGACGCCGGCGCTGATGGCCGCGCACACCGGCGAATGGATCTTCCAGGAGGACGGGCGGGGCTGCACGGTCACCTCCCGGCACACCGTGCGGATCGAGCCGGACGCCGTGACCACCGTCCTCGGCCCGCAGGCCGACGTGGCCGCCGCCCGCACCATGATCCGGGAGGCACTCGGGCGCAACAGTCTCACCACGTTGCGATGCGCCGCGGAGCACGCGAAGCGGCTGCACACCGCCGAGCCGGTCTCCGCCGAGACGTACGTCGCCGTGCAGCAGTTCTACGCGCGGCAGATGCGGCTCCTCGACGAGCGGCAGGCCGACGAGTGGGCGGGGACGTTCACCGAGGACGGCGTCTTCGCGCAGAACACGGTCCCCGAGCCGCTGCGCGGGCGGGAGGCCGTCGCCACGGCCGTACGCCGGAACCTGGAACGCACGGCGGACACCCCGGAGCAGCGGCGGCACGTGTTCTCCATGCTCACCGTGGTGCCCGGACCCGACGGCTCCCTGAGCACCCGCTGCTACGCCCAGGTCCTGGTGACCCCGGCAGGGGGGCAGACCAGACTGCACCTGAGCGCGGTGTGCGAGGACGAACTGGTGCCGCACGGGGCCGGCTGGCTGGTCCGCCACCGCAGGGTCGAGCACGACGGCGTCTGAGCGTTCACTCGACCGCACGCACGCCTGCGGGCCGCACCGTTCTCCGGTGCGGCCCGCAGGCGTGCGTGAACCCCTCTTCCGGGGGGGTCAGGTGAGGGAGAGGCCGCCGTCGACCGGGACGACCGCGCCGGTCATGTAACGGCCGCCGGCGTCGGCCAGAGCCGTGACCCACCACGCCACGTCCTCGGGCGTGGCCACCCGCCCGAGGGGGATCCGCTCGGAGAGCTGACGGAGGAAACCCTGGTACTCCTCGGCCGACATGCCGATCCGCTCCCCGATGCCGGTGTCGGTCACGCCCGGGGCCACCGACACCACGCGGATACCGCGCGGCGCGAGCTCCACGGCCCAGGTGCGCGTGAAGTGGTTGAGCGCCGCCTTCGTGGCCCAGTAGACCGAGTTGTCGGGGAATGCCTGAATGCCCAGCGACCCGGCGGAGCTGATGTTGACGATGGTGCCGCCGGTCGCCTCCAAGGCGTCCAGCGCGGCCTGTGCCACGAAGGCCGGCGCGATCAGGTTGATGGCGACCTGCTGCTCGGTCGCGGCCCGGTCGAGCTTGGCGAGCGGCGCGAACGTGCCGGTCCCGGCGTTGTTGACCAGCACGTCGACACGTCCGAACGCCCGCAGTGCGGTCTCCACCACCACCTCACCGGCTGCCGGTTCGGTGATGTCCGCCACCAGGGTGCGGATTCCGTCGTGGCCGTCGGCGGTCTCGTCGAGGGCGGCGGCGGTGCGGCCCACGACCAGGACTCGGTCGCCCTGCCCGGCGAAACGGCGGGCCGTCGCACGGCCGATTCCGGTGCCGCCACCAGTGATGATCACAGTCCTAGGAGTCATGCCGGGACGCTACTGACGACGGCTCGAAGCTCGGTCGAGGTCAGTCGCCCGGCCGGTCGTCCCGTGTGATGCGCCGCTCCGCCACGAGCAGTTCACCGCTCTGCCGGGCCAGCCGGTCGCGCATCACGCAGGACAGGTGCACCCGCGGGGCGCCACCGCGCGGGGTCGCCAGTATCTGCACGTACGACACGGTCTCGAAGCCGTCGGCGGTGCCGCGGGCGGTCGTCATCGTCACCCAGTGACGGTGCACCTCCCCGGCCGCGGCCCGTCCCTCGGTCGCCGCCCGCGCGCCGGCGGCGATGTTGTCCCGGCCCCGGACGGGCTCGGTCATCGACGGGGCGGCGAAGGTGGCGTCGGACGTGAACGTGCCGGCCCACGCCTCGGCCTCACCACGGTCGAGCAGCTGCATGTGGCGGGCGTAGAACTGCTGGATGTCCGTGCTGTGTGCGCTGTTCGCGTTGTCCATGAACGGCCTCCCGTGACGACGATCCTCCCTGCCCGACCCTGACGCACCCCTGTCGAGTCCCGCTCGAGACGGCGGCGGTCGTCGAGCGGGATTCCAATGCCTTCCGAGCGGCTGCGGCCAGGCTGGCCGGGTCGTCCAGGAGGTGACCGTGCGCATCATTGACCTGTCCTCGCCGGTGGACTCCGGCTCGTTCGAACCGGACCCGGTTGTCCATGAGGTGATGTCCCCGCGTGAGGGCGCGCTGCACATGCGCGACGAGATGCGGCAGCACTTCGGTATCGAATTCGACCCCGACGACCTGCCCGACGGCGAGTTCCTCTCGCTGGACCGGCTGAGTCTGACCACCCACACCGGCACGCACGTCGACGCGCCCTCGCACTACGGCTCACGGACGACGTACGGCACTGGTGTGCCCCGGCACATCGACGCGATGCCGCTGGAGTGGTTCCTCGCCCCCGGAGTGGTCCTGGACGTCCGGGGCCGTGAGGCGGGCGTGGTCGACGCGGCCGACCTGCGCAAGGAACTGGACCGGATCGGGTACACACTCGCCCCGTCCGACATCGTCATCCTGCACACCGGCGCCGCCGCATGGTCGGGCACCAGCCGGTACTTCACCGACTTCGTCGGACTCGACGCGAGCGCCATCGCCTTCCTGCTCGACGCCGGCATCCGCGTGGTCGGCACCGACGCGTTCAGTCTGGACGCGCCGTTCGCCACGATCATCGCCGAATACCGGCGGACCGGGGATCCCGCCGTGCTCTGGCCGGCTCACTTCGCCGGACGTCACCGGGAGTACTGCCAGATCGAGCGGCTCGCGGGACTGGAGGAACTGCCCGCACCGTACGGCTTCCAGGTGGCCTGCTTCCCGGTGAAGGTGGCCGGTGCCGGGGCCGGCTGGGCGCGAGCGGTCGCCCTCGTCGACGACTAAGGCCCTTCTGATGGATCTCCGCCTGATGGATCTGCGCGGCGTCGCGACGCCCGGCACGCTCCCCCGCTCTCGGCTTCGCTCGAACGGGCCCCCACCGCCGCACCGCGCGAAAGCCCAGGTAGCTCCGCTACGGGGGCTTCCGCGCGGCACTCCCCCAAGCTCTTCGAGCAGGGGGACCCCCAGAGCACGCACCGAACGCCGCTCCTTCTCCCACGCAGATCCATCAGAAGGGCCTTAGGGGGTGTCGTTCGCCACCCCTCCCAGGACCAGCACGGCCCACCGCCGCCTGGCGCCCAAGACAGCAGCCGACCCGAGGAGAAACCATGTACAGCACGGACCTCGCCGAGGTCTACGAGACGGTGTACCGCAGCCGGGGCAAGGACTGGGCGGCGGAGGCCGAGGACATCGCGGCCGTGGCACGCCGGCACGCCCCGGGCGCCGACACACTGCTCGACGTGGCGTGCGGCACCGCCGCCCATCTCGGCCCGTTCAGCAAGCTCTTCGCCACGGCGGAGGGCCTGGAGATCGCCGCGCCGATGCGTGACCTGGCGCTGAAGCGGTGGCCCGGCCTGACCATCCACGAGGGCGACATGCGCGACTTCGACCTCGGCCGCCGGTACTCCGTCGTCACCTGCATGTTCTGCGCCATCGGCTACCTGGGCAGCGTCGAGGAGATGCGTTCCGCCGTGGCCTCGATGGCCCGCCATCTCGACCCGGGAGGCGCGCTGATCATCGAACCGTGGTGGTTCCCCGAACAGTTCGAGGAAGGGTTCGTGGCCGGGGACCTGGCTCGCGAGGGCGACCGGACCGTGGCCCGGATCTCCCACTCCACCCTCCAGGGGCGCGCCACCCGCATGGAGGTGCGCTTCCTCGTCGGGGAACCGTCGGGCATCAGGACCTTCACCGAGATCGACGTTCTGACCCTCTTCACGCGCGAGGAGTACGAGCAGGCGTTCACGGACGCCGGTTGCTCCGTCACGTACCAGCCGGGTCCGCCGACGGGCCGCGGCCTCTTCGTCGGAGTCAAGGAGCGGGAGGTGTCCGGACGATGACCACATACGTCTGGGACTATCTGCGGGAGTACGCCGAGGAGCGCGAGGAACTCCTCGACGCCGTCGACACGGTGTTCCAGTCCGGTCAGCTCGTCCTCGGAGAGAGCGTCTCCCGCTTCGAGCAGGAGTTCGCCGCCTACCACGGGCAGAGGCACTGCGTGGGTGTGGACAACGGCACCAACGCCATCGTCCTCGGCCTGCAGGCGCTCGGGGTGAAACCGGGTGACGAGGTGATCACCGTGTCGAACACGGCGGCCCCGACCGTCCTGGCCATCGACGCCGTCGGGGCCCGGCCGGTCTTCGTCGACGTGCGCGAGGAGGACTACCTCATGCGCACCGACCTGCTCGCCGACGCGCTCACCGAGCGCACCACGGCCATCGTGCCGGTGCACCTGTACGGGCAGTGCGTCGACATGGCCGCGGTGACCGCCTTCGCCGAGCGCCACGGACTGAAGGTCCTGGAGGACTGCGCCCAGGCCCACGGCGCCCGGCACCACGGCCGGCTGGCCGGGACCATGGGAGACGCCGCGGCCTTCTCCTTCTACCCGACGAAGGTGCTCGGGGCGTACGGCGACGGCGGCGCCGTGGTCACCCGGGACGCCGGCACGGACGCGCATCTGCGACGGCTGCGCTACTACGGCATGGAGGACAGGTACTACGTTGTCCAGACCCCCGGACACAACAGTCGCCTCGACGAGGTCCAGGCCGAGATCCTCCGCCGCAAACTACGGCGTCTCGACGCCTACATCGAGGGCCGGCGGCGCGTGGCGCGACGCTATGCGGAGGGGCTGGGGGACACCGGCCTGGTCCTCCCCGCGAACGCGGTGGGAAACGATCACGTCCACTACGTCCACGTGGTGCGCCACCCCGAGCGGGACCGCATCATCGAGCGGCTCAAGGCGTACGACATCGAGCTGAACATCAGTTACCCCTGGCCGGTGCACACGATGAGCGGCTTTTCGCACCTCGGCTACCGTGCGGGCGATCTGCCGGTGACCGAGCGGCTGGCGAAGGAGATCTTCTCCCTGCCGATGTATCCCTCGCTGCCGCAGCACGTCCAGGAGAAGGTGATCGAGGCGCTCCGTGAGGTGATCGCCGGACTCTGAGAGGGCGGAACGAGAGTGCATGGGGTCGTCACCTGAACGTGTGGCGGTGCGGCATCCCGACCGGTCGGTGGCCATGGGCATGTTGGGCTGGGCACCGTGAGCGAGCGCAAGCCCTGCAAGACCGACGTGAGCGACGAGCAGTGGGCGCTGGTCGAGCCTGCGCTCGCCGCGTGGAAGGCCGCGCATCCCTCGGTCAGCGGCCATCAGGGTCGGTACGCGAGGCGGGAGATCGGCAACGCACTGCTCTACCAGGCCGGACCGGTTGCCGGTGGGCGCTGCTCCCGCACGGCTTTCCGCGACCCGGCGCGGTGAAGTACTACTTCCACACCGGGGCGTGACGACGGCGTCGACCAGACCATTCACGACCTGCTGCGCCGGCGGGTGCGGGAAATGGCGCGTCGGAAGGCGGACCCGAGCCTGGTGGTGCTCGACACCCGGAGCCTGCACGCGGCGGCGGGAGTCCCGCTGAGTCGACGGGGCGCGATGCGGCAGAGAAGTACCGGGCCGCAAGCGCGGCCTGGCCGTTGACGTCCTGGGGTTGGTGATCGCGGTAGTCGTGGCGGCCGCGTCTGCGCACGAGAACGCCGTCGGCGTCGTGCTGCTGGACAAGGTCGCCACCGACACCGGCACCGTGCAGAAGGCCCTCGTCGACCAGGGCTTCAAGAACGCCGTCGTACGGTGGTCTGCCCCTCGGGCAGGGTCGAGCCAGCGTCCCTCTTCGAACTCGATGCGCTTCGGGTCTGGCTCCGTGGCGGTCCACGCCTGGTCGACCAGGCAACTGACGTGGGTTCAGCCGGGTGAACGGGGCTATCCAGGGCGGCTCCGACGCCGTGATGGGATTACCGCACGGACGGAGGCAGTCATTCGGCCCAATATTCATCGTATTGCTGGATGAATATTGGTTGATTCCGGCGACACCGCCCGAGTGAATCGTCACCGGTGTCAGGCGCCTGCGTAATATGCCGCCGACAGAAGAGGTGATTCTGTTCGACGCGGAACGCCGGAAGCCCCCACAGGAGTTGGAAACTCGATGACACTCAACATCCCCGATGCGCCACAACGGCGCACATTGATGGTCTGGATCGCCGGGGTACTCGCTCTGCTGGTCGCCGCCGCCGTTGTGGCCGTGACGCCTACGCGAGCAAATGCAGCGACATTCGTGGATCTGGGCGATGCGGAAAGCTACGCGGTACTGGCCGGTTCCACGGTCACCAACACAGGACCTTCTGTGGTCACCGGAGACGTCGGTGTGTCTCCGGGGACGGCCATCACCGGATTCCCGCCGGGGATGGTTGTCGACGGGACGATCTACGCGGGCGCGGCGGCGGCAGGAGCGCAGGCCTCCCTTGGTACGGCGTATGACGACGCTTTCGGCCAGCCCACGGAATTCAACCTTTCCGCGGCGCCCGTGAATCCCACACTGATTCCGGGCACCTATGCCGTCGAGTCCGGCCTGCTGGTCAACGGTACCTGGACCCTTGATGCCGGGGGCAACCCCGATGCCGTCTGGGTGTTCAAGGTTCCGGCGGGGCTGACGACGGCGTCCGGGAGCAACATCGTCCTTCAGAACGGCGCCCAGGCGTGCAACGTGTTCTGGGTGACCGACGAATCGGCCACGCTCGGATCGGGATCCCACTTTGTGGGCACCCTCATGGCGCTCACCTCGATCACTGTCAACAGTGGGGCAACCGTCGAGGGCCGGGTACTGGCCCGCAACGGGGCCGTGACTCTGGACAACAACGTGATCACCAGGCCGGAGTGTGACACCGCCACCACGACCACCGGCGATGCTGCGACGGGTGATGCCGCCACCGGTGACGCTACGACGGGTGATGCCGCCACCGGTGACGCTACGACGGGTGATGCCGCCACCGGCGATGCTGCGACGGGTGATGCCGCCACCGGCGATGCTGCGACGGGTGATGCCGCCACCGGTGACGCTACGACGGGTGATGCCGCCACCGGCGATGCTGCGACGGGTGATGCCGCCACCGGCGACGCTACGACCGGTGACGCTGCCACGGGTGACGCTGCCACGGGTGACGCTGCCACGGGCGATGCCGCCACGGGCGATGCCGCCACGGGCGATGCCGCCACGGGCGATGCCGCCACGGGCGATGCCGCCACGGGTGACGCCGCCACGGGTGACGCCGCCACGGGTGACGCCGCCACGGGTGACGCCGCCACGGGTGACGCCGCCACCGGCGGACACCCCTGTGGCTGCCACATGCAGCCGGGTAAGCCGGGTAAGCCCGGTTACGGAGACAAGCCCGGAAAGGCCGGTCACGGCGGCAAGCCGGGGAAACCCGGCCATGACTGACAAGGAGTCGGGCGCGCACAGGCTGCCCAAGGTGCCTTAGATGCCCTTCCAGCACTGAATGTGAGACGGGTGGAGCGCGGCGGATTGTCATGGACTTCCGTCGTGCCGCATGCAGAAGCAGGAGCAGCGGGTGTGAGCAGTCAGGATGGGAAGGACCGGATGGGGCCGTGCTGAGTGGTACTGATTCGACAGACGTGAAGGAGGCGAGACAGGCCGGCGCTGAATTGGCAGCACAGAACGGTGTCGGGGGAGCGGCTGGCTCCCGGGGGAACTCGGGGCCGCCCCGCCTGCTGAGCGCCGCAACGGGAATCGCGGTGGCCCTGTGTCTGGCGGTGACTCTGGGCCATGTATTCCTGGTGTTCCTGCACGTGGCGCCTCCGAACACCATCTCGCAGGCGTACAGTCGACAGGTCAACGTGTGGGTCCGGCCCTTTTTTGAGCAGAACTGGCGGCTTTTCGCCCCGAACCCTCAGTCGGCCAACCGGCAGATTTCTGCGAGGGTCAGCCGGACGGCACCGGACGGCACCACACAGGTGAGTGGCTGGATCGATCTGACCGCTGCGGACGATGCCGCAGTCAAGCACAACGTCTTTCCGAGCCATACGGCACAGAACATGCTGCGCCAGGCATGGAATGCGTATCTGAAAACGCACGGCAGCGACAACCGGCCGTATTCGGAGCGGGCTCTGATGATCGAGAAGTATCTGCGCAACATCGCGACAGAACGCGTCGCCGCACAACAAGACGGCGCCTTCGACTCCATCCAACTGCGGGTGATCTCTCAGCCCGTCGCCGCGCCCGGCGCAGCTGGTGGGAATCCCCCGGCGACCACGGCATCGACGCGGACCCAAACGCGGTATCTGCCCTGGTGGAAGGCAGCCTCTCATGGAACGGTCTGAACAGCGACCGGTTGCGGCGCCCAGGGCGTCCGCACCGGTAACGGACCGAGGAGCCGTCCGCAGTGTGCCCGAGGGGGCCCAGGTGCTCGTCGCGCTGCTGACCGAGCGGCCGGTGTCCCTGTACGCGGCGGCGGTGCTGCGCATCGGGTACGGGCTGCTTTATCTCGTCTTCCTACTCCGCGAATTTCCCCACCGCCACGACATGTGGGGCCCGGATGCACCGTGGACGCCCGCGCTGGCCAGGCAGATGTTCGACCAAAGCGGGTGGGTCAGCCTTCTCACCCTGTCCGACAGCCACGTGTACTTCGAGGTCTGTTACGCCCTGGCCCTGGTGACGTGTGCGCTGTTCCTGCTGGGCTGGCGGACGCGGGCGGTGTCCGTGCTGTTCGCGGTCGTGGTGGTGTCGTTCCACGCCAGGGCGATCTACCTGGCCGACGGCGGGGACAACCTTATGGTCCTCATGGCTGTCTACCTCCTGTTCACCGCGTGCGGCCGGCGCTGGTCCCTCGACGCCCGCAGGACCCGGCTCCAGGCGTCGGCGGGCAGGACCGCAGGACCGCGGAGCGGCGACCTCCGGCACCATCTCGGCGATGCCCGCGTCATCCTGACCACCGTGCTGCACAACTGCGGCATGTTCGTCATCGCCGCCCAGGTCTGCTTCCTCTACGGATGCGCGGGCCTGTACAAGGTGCAGGGCGCGAAGTGGGGTGATGGCACCGCCCTTCACTACGTCCTGAACATCGACCTGTTCCGGCCCTGGCCGGAACTGTCCCAGTTGATCGCCGGCCATCATGTCCTGATCGCCGTCGTCGCCTACCTGACGGTGCTGGTGCAGGTCGCTTTTCCGTTCACCCTGTTCAGCAGGATGAAATACCCCGTCCTGCTCCTGCTGTTCGGCATGCATGTGAATATCGCGTTGCTCATGGGGCTACCACTCTTCTCCGGCGCGATGATCGTCGCCGATGCCGCGTTCCTGCCGGACCGCTTCTACCGCGCTCTGGGACGGCTGGGACGGCGCGCCTTCCAGCGCACAGGTGGCATGGGAGCCGAAGCCGTGGTCGGGACAACGCCCGCAGTGGTACCGCCGCAGCCCTCACTGAACCTCACTGAAGTAGGGCCAGCGGTCCCATTTCCCTCGCATACGGGCCGGTAGAGAGCAGGTGACTGTGCCGCCCGGCAGGTGCTGCCGGATTCGAGCGGGTGGTGGCTGCGCGTGGGAATCTGCATCAGCTCGGTGAAGTAGGGGCCCATGACCGCGGCGTCGGCGGGTGCCTCGCAGGTGGCGGGCAGGCAGTTCTGGCTGCGGTCCGTCCAGCCGGGTCTGACCACCCTCTGAAGCCGTGCGCGCGCGGGAAACACCGTGTCCCGGTGAGGCGCCGGCCTCACCGGGACACGGTGTTTCCCGGTCTGCCGTCAGGCCCTGTGGTACAGGCTGTGCAGACAGGCGATCAGACTGCGGGCCTGGACGTTGACGTAATGGCTGTGCCGCAGCAGGTCCGACAGCTGGTGCAGGGTCATCCAGCGATAGTCGGGATGGTCGCGGGGCACGTCCTGGTCGGTCTCCACGATCAGGTAGCGGTTGAGCGCCTGGAAGAAGCGGCCGCCCTCCTCGGAGAGCACCGTGTCGAACCGGACGCGCTCCGCGGGCGCCCCGAGCACCTCGTCGAGGAAGGGCGGGGCGGTCCCGCCGGGCAGCTGCGCGTAGCTCTCCGCGACGCACTGCACGGTCGGGCCCAGCTCCACCACGTCGGCGAAGCCCGGCTCCACGCGCGCGTGCACCAGGACGTGCAGCACCCCCTCGAACCGACGGACGAGGAAGGCGATGACGCCCTCTCCGACCGGTTCGATCATCGGCTGGCTCCACTGGTGGACCTCTCGGCCGCCGGCATCCACCCGTACCCCGATGACGTCGAAGAAGGCGCCCGCCTCATGACGGATGCGCTCGTCGGTGCGGTTCCACTCCCGCAGCTCGCCGAGCGCGACCCGGCGGACCGCGATGTCGTTGCTCGTGCGCCGGTCGGTGATCCAGCCGAGGACCTCCGCCTCGCTGTGCACGCTGCGCGACCCGGGATCGCCCGAGCGCACCAGCGCGGACCGGAAGTCGTCGCTGTCCGGCTTGTCGACACCCGCCCCGGTGAACGGCAGACACGACAGCACGGTCCGGGCGTCCATGTTGACGGTGTCCCTGCGCGCCATCAGCTCATGGATCTGGCCCAGCGGCATCCACCGGTAGCCGTCGAGGGCTTCCACCGGCTCCGGCAGTTCGACGACCACGTTGCGGTTGCGCTTGCGGTAGAACCACGACCCCTGTTCGGACTGCCGTACGTCGGCGAGCACCCCGGGACGGCTGTGGATGTCCAGGAAGTGCTCCAGATACGGCACCGGGCGTCCCTGGTGGACCCGGGTGTAGTTGCTGCGGGTCGCCTGGACGGTCGGGGAGAGCTGGAGCCCCTCCGCGTTGCCGGGCTCGACCTTCGCCTGCATCAGGCAGTGCAGCACCCCGTCGACGGGGGCGGTGAGGATGCCCAGGATGCCGATCTCGGGCTGGTTGATGATCGGCTGGGTCCACCGCGGGACCGGCGCGCCCGGACGCTCGACCTCCAGTCCGTGCACGGTGAAGAACCGGCCCGTGTGGTGGCGCAGGTCGCCGGTGTCCGGGTCGGTCTCCCAGCCCTCCAGGGCGTGCAGGGGGATCCGGTCGACATGGGTGTAGGCCCGCCGGCCGTAGTCGGCGAACCAGTCCGTGAAGTCGGAGAGGTCGCCGAGAGGGCCGGTCCGCAGTCGCGCCGACGCGTCGATCCGCCGCTCGACGGGATCGCGGGTCGACGTGGAAGTGTGGGCACGGGAGTCGGTCATGAAGCCTCCAGGGAGGTGGTGCCGGCTGCCGCTTCCCACATCGCCCGGACGGAGTCGCCGAGGGGGATCGTGGGCCGCCAGCCGAGCACCTGGGCGGCGAACCGGATGTCCGCGCAGGTCCAGCCGCCACCCTTGCTGGCGACCTCGGCGGAGTTGAGCCGTGCCGACGTGGCGTCCACGCCGGCCGCGTCGAACAGGGACTCGACCAGGTCGCGCATGGGCACCGCCTCACCGCGCCCGATGTTCACGACCAGGCCGGTGACGGGTGCGTGCACCGCGGCGACGGCCGCCCGGGCCAGATCCCGCACGTCGACGAAGTCCCGCCGGGCGTCGGCGACGTCGAGGGTGAGCTCGTCGCCGGGACCGAGGGCGCGCAGCCGGGCCACGACGGCACCGAGAAAACTGGCCGACGTGGTGTGCGGTCCGCAGACGTTGACCGCGCGCAGCACGGCCCCGTCCACCCTGCCCGCCCGGGTCTGGGCGAGCAGATGCTCGGAGCCGGTGCGCTTGGTCAGCCCGTACGGGGTCAGCGGGCCGGGTTGGCGGTGTTCGTCGATGAGGACACCGTCGGGCACGGGTCCGTACTCGTGGATCGATCCCATCTGGACGATCCGCAGCCGTCGGGATGTCGCGGCACACCCGTCGACCAGGCGCTCCAGGAGGTCGATGTGGGCGCGGCGCATCTCCTCCACAGTGGTGCCCCAGCCGCCGGTGGCGTTGACGACCGTGTCGACCCGGTGCGCGTCGAGGAGTGCCGCCAGCTGCTCGGGCGTGGTGTCGACGACATCGAGGGGAACGAAGGCGTGCGCCCGTGTGTGGGGAGCCGGGCGCCGGGCCACCGCGAGCACCCGGTGCCCGGTCCGCAGCAGTTCGGCACAGACACTGCGGCCGACGCACCCGGTGGCACCCAGCACGGCCACGCTGCCGGCGGCCGTCTCGTCCTGCTTCCTGGTGGACATCACCGGGCTCAGCGCTGGACGCCGATGCCGGAGGGCTGCCACAGGCGCTCCTCGACCTCCGCGGACTCGGCGTAGTCGGGCAGCAGACCCTGGGCCCGTGCCGCGGCGAAGGACAGCGCGACCCGGTCCCGGTCCGACTGCACCGTGTCCAGGTCCGAAGGGACGCGCACGCCCAGATCCTTGTCGAAGACGTCGATGGCGAGTTCGTTCTCGGCCACGTACGGGCCCGTGAGCAGGTAGGACATGACGGTGTCGTCCTCGAGTGCCACGAAGGCGTGACCGACGCCGACCGGGAAGTACGAGGCGCGGAAATGGACCTGGTCCATCTCGACCGCGTCCCACTGCCGGAAGGTCGGCGAGCCGACCCGCAGGTCGACCACGATGTCGAGGGCCCGGCCGCGTGCACAGTACACGTACTTCGCGGTGCCGGGCGGCGTGACGGTGAAGTGGATGCCGCGGACCGTGCCGCGCCGGGAGATGCTGTGGTTGGTCTGCGCCACCGGGAAGTGCGGCCGTCCCAGGGCCTGCTGGAACGCCTCCAGCTGGAAGGGCGAGACGAACAGCCCGCGATGGTCGCGGAACTGACGGGGGGTGAATTCGTACGCTCCCTCGACCTTGAGCTTACGGATCTGCATCGCTTGGTTCACCGTCCGGGTGGTAGTGGGGTGCGGCTGGGCCGGCGGCCCTGGTGCGCGTGTCGCGCCGGTCACCGGCGGCGGTACTCGGCGGCCAGGCGCTCCAGCGTGGGAACGACCTGTGCGGGTGCGGGAGCGGCCAGCGCCTCACGCCGCAGTGCTTCGGCGTTGCGCTTGAAGACCGGTTCCTCGAGCAGGCGGACGAGCAGCTCGCGCAGTCCCTTCGCGCTGAGCTTGCCGGGCACGTACAGCCCGGCCTGGTGCTCTTCCAGGTAGCGGGACTTGTTGATCGTGTCCCAGACGCCGTCGACGACGATGAGCTGGGGCACGGCGTGGATCATCGCCGTGCCGAAGCTGCCCGACCCACCGTGGTGGATCACCGCGTCGCAGGTGGGCAGCAGGGCGTCGAGCGGGACGAAGTCGACGGCCCGCACGTTGTCCGGGAGGGTGTCGAAGTCCTTCAGCTGACTCTCGTTGAGCGTGGCGACGACCTCGACGTCGTCGAGACCCGCGACGGCTTCCAGCAGGTCGCCGATGGAAGCCCGGTCGGCCCCCAGCACCTCGCGGTGCGCCACGCCCAGGGTGATGCACACCCGGCGGCCCCGCTTCGGTGGTTCCTGGAGCCACCGCGGCACCGTGGACTGGCCGTTGTAGGGCACGTACCGCACCGGGACGTAGTGCAGGTCCACCGGGAACCGCATGGACGCCGGCAGCGGGCAGACGGTGAAGTCGCCCGTCACCGCGGCCTCCTCGAAGGAGGCGCCGTGCCGCTCCAGGCTCCAGGTGAGCCACTCGCGCAGCGGATCGTCCCGCAGCTCCGGCGGGCGCGCCGCCAGCTGCTCCAGGAAGGTCTCGCGCATCCGGCCCGCCAGGTCGAGGCCGAAGAGCAGCCGGGCGTGCGCCGTCCCGGTGGCCATGGCGGCGATCGCGCCGGCGAAGGTCATGGTGTCCCACAGGACCAGGTCGGGTTTCCAGGAACGGCAGTGCTCCACCAGCTCGTCGACCATCTGGTCGGAACAGCAGTTCTGGAAGACGACCGAGGTCATGGCCGTGAACACGCCGAGTGTGTAGTCCCAGGTCAGCCGCTCCGGGCGGACCTCGCTCATGTCGAGACCGACCTGCGCCTGGCTCTCCAGCTGGTCGACGTCCTGGCCGATGTTCTCCTGGGTCTCCTGCATCTGCTCGTCGAGATGCAGTTCCTCCCCGACACCGACGGCGGTCAGCCCGGTACGGGTGATCTCGTCGGCGAGATCGGGATGACTGGCGATCCTGACGTCATGGCCCGCTGCCTTGAGGGCCCAGGCGAGTGTCACCTGGGCGTGCATGTGCGACTTGGCGGCGAAGGTGGTGAAGAGTACCCGCATCCCAACCCCTGTTCGGCGAATGACCGTGTGCGATGGGCCTCCACCCTCGAGCCGTGACCTCGCAGGGAAGTCGAGAGTCGTTGCAGCGGCGCTCGACAGGGGACGCTGCGCGCGTTCCGTCCCTCCCGCGCCCGCGGAGAACAGCAGGTCATGTACTACCGTGGGACCAGCCGGCGAGGCCCGGTCGATGCGCGGAGCACCGGTTGCAGGCCGGGCCGTGAGGGAGATTCAGCAGGGAGACGATGTCCGCCACGCGATTGCTCGTTCTGGGAGTCGTGCGGATGCACGGCCGGGCACACGGCTATCTGGTCCGCTCCGAGCTGCTGTCCTGGGGTGCCGACGAATGGGCGCACATCAAGTTCGGCTCGATCTACCACGCGCTCAGGCAGCTGGCCAAGGACGGGCTGCTGAAGTCGACCGACATCCCCGACTGGCCGGGCCGGGTCGACTACGAGATCGCGCCCCCCGGTGAGGAGGAGTTCTTCCGGCTGCTCCGCGACGCGCTGCGCCAGGGAAACAACCGGCCGGACATGCTGGGGGCGGCGTTGGTCCTGCTGCCCGCGCTCAGCCGCGAGGAGGCGATCCACCTGCTGCGCGAGCGCATCGCGTCCCTCTCGGCCGAGCAGGGGGAGCTGATCGCCAAGGTCGACGAGACGGCGGGGGAGCGGCCGCAGCGGGCCCACATCCGTGAGCTCCTCGGCCTCTGGGAACACGGCGCCGCGAGCCAGGCCGCCTGGACCGAGGCCCTGATCGAGCGTCTGGAGGCGGGCGCCTACGTGATGGCCGGGGAGGAGAAGGGCGCCTGACATGGCGCCCTTCCGGCCGTTGACGGCACTTTGGTGGATGACGGCACGCGTCCCGTGATACTCAAGTTTGCATACCCATCACGCCCGTCCCGAGAGGACGTCCGCTGTGCCGATCATGCTGACCTCGGAGGACGTGGACGACGCCTTCGACGACGAGGCCTTCATGGAGGAGCGGTTCTCCGACGTCCAGCGACTGCTCCTCGGCCGCGGGCCGGCGCTCGGCCCCGAGAACCTGGTCCTGCTCCCCGCCACACACTGCCGGATGACCGTGGGACCGCACGCGCCCGGCCCTTTCGGCCGCTGCTTCGCCGTCCGTCTCGACCCCGGCGCCGACTCGTCCGCCCCGCGCGTGGAACTGCTGCTCGCCGATGACGGGTCCCTCCTCGGCCTGGTCGACGCGGGTGCCCTGGACGGATGGCGCAGCGCCATCCCGTCCGGGCTCGCCGCGCGGTACCTGGCCCCGCCGGTGCCCTCCCTGCTCGCCCTCCTGGGCACCGGCGAACCGGCCTGGTCCTGCCTCCTCGTCCTGCATCGCGCGCTGCCGTCGCTCTCGGAGGTGCACGTCGTCGACCGGGAGCCGCGCCGGGCCCGGGACTTCGCCGATGCGGCCGCCCTGCGCACCGGCCTGCGGGTGCGCGTCTGCGACGACGCCCGCACCACCGCGGGTGGCGCCGATGTCGTCGCCGTCACCGGCGGCCATCCATCCGTCCGGGCCGAATGGCTCGCGGCCGGGGCCCTCCTGATCGACCAGACCGCCACGGCCACGCCCGCCACCTCCAAACCCCACGTCCGGCACATCAGCCTCGCTCCCCCCTGGGACCGCTCCGCGGGTCGCCGGCACGAGCCCCTGCTGCTCGCCGAGATCGTCGCGGGCCGGGCCCTGCCCCGGCGGTACGGCTCCGACATCGTCCACTACCGGGGCGGTGAGCTGGCCGGCTGGAGCGCCATCGCCGCCGCCGCCGGACTCGGCCACGCCTGGCAGCGCGACGTCGGCATCCCCGTGCGGCTGGGGCGCGTCGGCCCCTGACCCGGGGCGGTATCCACCGGGGAGCGGTATCCAGCCGTCTTCTAGGCCGTCGCGAGGCACGCCACCGAGGGTTTCAGTCTGACCTCGGCGTACGCGTCGCCGGACGCCCGGACGATGAGGAGCACCGATCCCATGTCAGCTGAGCAGCCCGGCCCCGCCTCCGGCGGCCCGGCCACCTTCGTCAACAGCTTCACCCTCCGCACCACCCCGGAGGAGTTCGAGGACGTCTTCGCCCGCACGGCACGCTTCATGGAGCGCCAGCCCGGTTTCCTCGGCTACAGCCTCGTACGCCACCTGGAACAGCCGCAGGCCTACGTCAACATCGCCCGCTGGGCCGACGTCGGCTCCTTCCGCGCCGCCGTCGGCCAGGCCGACTTCCGGCCGCATGCCGAGGCGTTGCGGGCGATCAGCAGCAGCAGCTCGAATCTGTACCTCGAGCGCCACAGCGCCACCGGGGAGACACGATGACCCGGCGGGTCGCGATCACCGGTATCGGAGTGGTGGCCCCCGGCGGCATCGGCACCAAGCAGTTCTGGGAGACCGTCACCGGAGGCCGTACCGCGACCCGGACCATCAGCCTCTTCGACCCGGCGCCCTTCCGCTCCCGGATCGCGGCCGAGTGCGACTTCGACGCCGCGGAGCACGGTCTGAGCCCCGAGGACGTCGGACGGCTCGACCGGGCGGCACAGTTCGCCCTGGTCGCGCTGCGCGAGGCCGTCGCCGACAGCGGTCTCGAACCCGACCCCGACAGCGCCCACCGCACCGGCGTCAGTCTCGGCAGCGCGGTCGGCTGTACCCAGAAGCTCGAAGAGGAGTACGTGGCCCTGAGCGACGGCGGACGGGAGTGGCTGGTCGACCACACCGCCGCCGGCGTGCACCTGTACGACCATTTCGTCCCGAGCTCCATGGCCGCCGAACTCGCCTGGGAGGCCGGCGCCGAAGGCCCCTGCACCGTCGTCTCGGCCGGCTGCACCTCCGGCCTCGACTCGGTCGGGCACGCGGCGGCCCTCATCCGCGAGGGCACTGCCGACGTGATGATCGCCGGAGCCACCGATGCCCCCATTTCCCCGATCACCGTGGCCTGCTTCGACGCCATCCGGGCCACCTCGCCGCGCAACGACGACCCGGCGACCGCGCTGCGTCCCTTCGATCGCACCCGCAACGGCTTCGTCCTCGGCGAGGGTGCCGCCGTCCTGGTCCTCGAGGAGCTCGGAGCGGCCCGGCGCCGGGGCGCCCATGTGTACGCCGAGATCGCCGGCTACGCCTCCCGGGGCAACGCATACCACATGACCGGACTGCGCACCGACGGACGCGAGCTGGCCGCCGCCGTCGACGCCGCCCTCGACGAGGCCCGGCTCGGTCCCGCCGCGCTCGGCTACGTCAACGCCCACGGCACCGCCACCAAGCAGAACGACGTGCACGAGACCGCGGCCATCAAACGCAGTCTCGGAGCCGATGCCCACCGGGTCCCGGTCAGCTCCATCAAGTCGATGATCGGGCACTCGCTGGGCGCCATCGGTTCCATCGAGATCGCCGCGACCGCGCTGGCCCTCGAACACGGCGTCATCCCGCCCACCGCCAACCTGACCGACCCCGACCCCGAGCTCGACCTGGACTACGTCCCCCTGCACGCCAGGGAGCAGCACATGTCGGCCGCGCTCACCCTGGGCAGCGGCTTCGGCGGCTTCCAGAGCGCCATGGTGCTGCGCCGGCCCGAGGGATGGGCCGCATGACCCCGGTCGTGGTCACGGGCATCGGTGTCGTCGCCCCCACCGGTATCGGACTGGACGCCTACTGGGCGGCGACGCTGCGCGGCGAGGACGGCATCCGACGCCTCCAGGCGTTCGACCCCAGCCGCTATCCGACGCGCCGGGCGGGTGAGGTGACCGAGTTCGAGGCGGGTGACCACCTGCCCGGCCGGCTGATCCCGCAGACCGACCGCATGACCCAGTTCGCCCTGGCCGCGGCCGACTGGGCCGTCGCCGACGCCGGCATCGACCTCGACACCGTGCCGTCACTGGATCGCGGGGTCATCACGGCCGGCGCCTCCGGGGGCTTCGGCTTCGGCCAGCGCGAGCTCCAGCACCTGTGGGGCGAGTCCCCCAAGAAGGTCAGCGCCTACATGTCGTTCGCCTGGTTCTACGCCGTCAACACCGGCCAGATCTCCATCCGGCACGGCATGAACGGGCCGACCGGCGTCTTCGTCGGCGAGCAGGCCGGCGGTCTGGACGCCCTCGCCCACGCCCGACGCCAGATCCGGGCCGGTGCGCAGCTGATGATCTCCGGCGGTATGGACTGCTCGCTGTGCCCGTACGGCATGGCCGCCCAACTGGCCGGTGGACGGCTCACCGCCGACACCTACCGGCCCTTCGACGACCGGGCCTCCGGTCATCTGCCCGGCGAGGGCGGCGCTCTCCTGACCCTGGAGAGCGGCGATCGGGCCCGTGAGCGGGAACGCGGTCACTACGGCGAGATCGCCGGATTCGGCGCCACCTTCGACCCCCGCCCCGGATCCGGGCGGCCCCCGGCTCTGCGCCGGGCCGTCGAGCAGGCGCTCGCCGACGCCGGAACGGGGCCGGAGGAGATCGCCGTCGTCTTCGCCGACGGTGCGGGCGTGCCCGAACTCGACGCGGCCGAGGCCACTGCGCTGACCGAGGTCTTCGGCGCGGGAGGAGTCCCGGTCACCGTGCCCAAGACGGCCACCGGCCGGCTCTACTCCGGTGCCGGTCCGCTCGACGTGGTCACCGCTCTGATGACCCTGCGCGAACAGCTCGCCCCGCCGACGGTCAACGTCACGCGGGTTCCCGACATCTACGGTCTCGACCTCGTCGTCGGCGGGCCCCGGCCCGTCTCCGGCACCGCGGCACTGGTCCTGGCCCGCGGCCACCACGGCTTCAACAGCGCCATGGTCGTACGGGCCCCCGCGCCCGCCGACGCGGTCGCTGCCCGGTCCGGGGGGAGGGCGGCGGCGTGAACGGCGGCGAGCTGTACATCAGAGCGACCGGGACGTGGCTGCCTCCCGTCGAGCAGGTCGCGGACGCGGTCGCGGACGGCCGCTGCGACGCGGTCGTCGCCCGCTCCACCCGGATGGAGTCGGTGACGGTCTCCGCGGACGACCCGGCCCCCGAGATGGCGGCCCGGGCCGCCCGGACCGCGCTGGAGCGGGCCGCCGCCGAACCGGGCGACATCGACCTGGTGCTGCACGCCAGCTTCTACTACCAGGGCTTCGACCTGTGGGCTCCCGCCTCGTACGTCCAGCGCACCGCCGTCGGCAACCAGTGCCCCGCGATGGAGATCCGGCAGGTCTCCAACGGCGGCATGGCGGCACTCGACCTGGCCTGGGCCTACCTGGCCTCCGACCCGGCCCGGGTGGCGGCCCTGCTGACCACCGGGGACCGGTTCTGCCTGCCCGGGTTCGACCGATGGCGCAGTGACCCGGGAACCGTCTACGGCGACGGCGGCACCGCCCTCGTGGTCTCACGGCACTCCGGTTTCGCCCGGGTCCGCAGCATCGCGACCGTCTCCGCGCCCGACCTGGAGGGCATGCACCGCGGCGACGACCCGTTCGGGCCCGCCCCGTTCAGCCACCGCGAGGTCGTCGATCTCGAGGCGCACAAGCGGGACTTCCTGGCCCGCCACGGCGTGACTCCGACCGTCGCCCGGGTCGCCGCCGCGCAGGAGGCCGTCGTCAAGCAGGCGCTCGCCGACGCGGGGCTCGGCCTCGCGGACATCGACCGGTTCGTCCTGCCGCACCTGGGCCACCGCAGGCTCCACGTCGCCTACTTCGCCAAGTTCGGGATCGACCCCGCACGCAGCACCTGGTCCTGGAGCCGGACGATCGGGCACCTGGGCGCCGGAGACCCCTTCGCCGGACTCGACCACCTGGTCACCAGCGGGTCGCTCGGACCCGGTGACACGTGCCTGCTCTTCGGTGTCGGCGCCGGCTTCAGCTGGTCCTGCGCCGTGGTCGAGATCCTGAAAGCACCTTCCTGGAGGAACCGATGAACGGCGTGCGTCCGACCGCGGACGGGAAGGACGAGGCCGCGGCCCGCCCGGTCGCCCTGCTGCTGCCCGGCCAGGGATCCCAGCACCTGCGCATGGCCGCGGGACTCGTAGCCGCCGAGCCCGTCTTCGCCGGGGCGATGGACGAGGCGCTGACCGCGCTGACGGGCCTCGGCGGGCCGGGCGAGGCCGGCACCGGGCTGCGCGAGGACTGGCTGGGGGCCGACGACCCCACGGTGATGGACCACGTCACCCGGTCCCAGCCGCTGCTGTTCGCGGTGGACTACGCCCTCGGGCGGCTCGTGCTCAGTTGGGGGGTGAGGCCCGTCGCTCTGCTCGGCCACAGCATCGGCGAGGTGGCGGCCGCGGTCCTCTCCGGCGTCTTCACGCTGCGGGACGCCGCGGCCATGGTGCACGACCGCGTCTCGCGGCTGGCGGACGCGCCGCCCGGCGGGATGGTCGCCGTCGCCGCCACCCCGGAGGAGATGGAGCCCTTCCTCACAGACGGCGTGGTCGTCGGTGCCGTCAACGCGGCACGCCAGACGGTCCTCGCCGGACTCGACGACCCGCTGGGCACCGTCACGGCGGCACTGGCCGAAGCCGGGTTCGTGCTCCAGCGCGTACCGGCCTCCACGGCGTTCCACAGTCCGGCCCTGGCCCCGGCCATGAGCGGCGCCGGAGAGCGGATCGCCACCCTCCCCGTCGGTGAGCCCCGCATCCCGGTCATGTCCGGGTACACGGCACGGTTCCTGACGCCCGCCGAGGCGAAGGACCCGGCCTTCTGGTCCCGTCAGCCGGTCGCGCCGGTGCTCTTCTGGCCCGCCCTCGACGCGCTTCTCGCGGAGGGTGACCTGGTGCTCGTCGAGGCCGGCCCGGGACAGGGGCTGTCCCAGCTGGCCCGCCGCCACCCGGCCGTGCGGTCCGGCGGCTCGGCCATCGTCCCGCTGCTGCCCGCCCGGCCGGGAACCGCCGAGGACGACGTGGCCGCGGTGCGCGCCGCCGCCGAGGCATTGCGGCAGCTCGCTCCGCTACCGGCCGCACGGGCGGTGTAGCGCGTGTCGAGTGCCTTTGTAGGCACGCGGCCTAGCGTCGCCCCTGGCGCTTTGCCCCTTCTTCCGTCCGTCGGATCCGCGGACCTCTCGTCCGAACCGGCGGACCTCTCCTCACCTGTCAGGATTCTTCTCCCGAGGACGGTGTCATGCTGACTGAGCAGACCAACAGCGAGTTGGGTCGGCATCTGCTGACCATCCGAGGCGTCCAGTTCATCTTCGGCGCCCAGGGCGACCCCTTCGCCATGATCCTTCGCGCCGGTGACGACGAGCCGCTCGGCCACGGGGCGCGTGCCCGTGAACTCGGCCTGCACGAGAGCAGCATCGGCGCGTGGGTCACCGCCGGCCGCGAACTCGGTGCTCGCATCCTCGGCGATGCGCGGTTCTCCCCGCGCCATGCCGAGGAAGGGCCCCAGCACCACCCGGGCGTCGACGTCTGGGAGAACCCGCTGCTGTGCCACGTCGTCCCCCTCGACGACGCCCACCTCAACCTCGACCCGTCCGCATACCGGAAGCTGGCCGAGGCGGCGGCTCCGCTGCTGTCGGCCGAGGCGCTCGAGGCCCGGCTGCCGGAGATCGAGGCGGTCTACCGCGAGACGCTGGCCGCGAGGGGCGAACGGTTCGACCTGTACCGGGACTTCGCCGTCCCCGCCGCCCTGCGTGCGGTGGCCGACGTGCTCGGCCTGCCCGCGGAAACCCGCGAGCGCCTCGCCGACCTGCACGCCGGCCTCGCCACCGCCCTGGACGCCGGGCACTGCCCGCAGCAGCTGGCGACCGCCCGGGCGCTGCTCACAGCCGTGACGGACCTGTCCGCCGAGCTGACCGGCCTGGTCGACGCCGACCGCGCCACCGGCCTCGCCGCTCTCTCCGGCGCCTCGCCGCAGGACGCCGTCGCGATCGGGGCGCTCGCCGTGGTGGTGGGCGTCGAGGTCACCGCCACCGCCGTGTGCAACGCGGTGCAGGTCCTCCTGGACCACCCCGGGCAGTGGGAGCGGATCGGGCAGAACCCGGAACTGGCCGGGGCCGCGGTCCGGGAGGCCCTGCGACTGGCTCCGCCGCTCAGGTTCGAGAGCCGTATCGCGCGCGAGCGGATCGAGTTCGACGGCAAGACCGTCGAGGAGGGCCGGCGCGTGGTGGTGCTTGTCGACGCGGCCAACCGCGACCCGGAGTCCTTCGCCGACCCGGACGCCTTCGTCCCCGACCGCGCCGACGGTGACCGTTCACTCACGCTCCTCGGCGGTCCCGCGGCGCCGGTCACCGAGGCGCTGGTCCGGGTCCAGACGGAAGCAGCGGTCCGCGTTCTCGCCGAGCTCCGGCCCGGCCTGCGCACGGGTGCCGAGGTGTTGCACCGCATGCGCTCGGCGGTGCTGCGCGGTGTCCTGCGCTTCCCGGTCGCATGACCGGACCGACCATCACCAGGGGAGGAGCACCTCGGTGCGTGTACTGCTGACAGCCTTCGCACAGGACGCCCATCTCAACGGCATCGTCCCGCTCGCCTGGGCGCTGCGGACCGCCGGGCACGAGGTCCGGGTGGCCAGCCAGCCGGCCGCGGTCGAGAGCATCACCCGGGCCGGTCTGACGGCCGTTCCGGTGGGCGAGAACCACCGGATGGACGCCGTCATCCCCACCGTCGGTCCCGGGATGCTCGTGCACCACATGGACCGCGACTACCTCGAGAACCGTCCGGAGCGGCTGAGCCTCGACTACCTGCGGGCGTCGAACGCGATACTGACGGCGACCTTCTACGCGCAGATCAACAACGACACGATGATCGACGCGCTCGTCGACTACGCCCGGTTCTGGCGGCCGGACCTGGTGCTCTGGGAACCCTTCACCTTCGCCGGTGCCGTCGCCGCCAAGGCGACGGGAGCCGCCCACGCCCGGCTGCTGGCGTTCCCCGACCTCTTCGCCCACACCTATCTGACGCTGCGCCGCCGTCAGGCGGAACTGCCCGGGGAGCTTCGCGACGACCCGTTGGAGGAATGGCTGGCGTACACCCTCGACCGGCACGGCGCGACGTTCGATCCCGACGTGATCACGGGACAGTGGTCGGTCGACCAGATGCCCCCCGGTGTGCGGATGGAGCTCGGTCTGCCGACGGTGCCCACGCGCTACGTGCCGTACAACGGGCCGGGCCCGGCCGTTGTACCGGACTGGCTGCGCCGGCCGCCGGAGCGCCGCCGCGTCTGCCTCACCCTCGGGCTCACCATCCGGGACACGGAGTTCCCCAACGCCGTCGACGTCAACGACGTCTTCGCCTCGCTGGCCGACCTGGACGTCGAGGTGGTGGCGACGCTGAGCGAGAAGGAACTCGCCCATGTGTCGCGGGTGCCGGACAACACCCGGGTGGTGGACCACGTGGCTCTGCTGGCCCTGTTGCCCACCTGCTCGGCGATCGTGCACCACGGTGGCGCGGGCACCTGGGCGACCGCCGCCGCGCACGGGGTGCCGCAGGTGGCGCTCGGCTGGATGTGGGACGCGATCTACCGGGCCCAGCGGGTGGAGGAACTGGGCGCGGGGCTGCACCTGCACTCCGAGGGCCTGACCGTCGGCATCCTGCGCGACAAGCTCATGCGGGTGCTCGACGACCCCTCGTTCACGGAGGGGGCGCGGCGGTTGCGTCTGGCCATGCTGGCGGCGCCGAGCCCCAACGAAGTGGTGCCCACCCTGGAAAAACTGACGGCACGTCACCGATCGCCGGCCGCGGCGCGCTGACGTGGCGAGGACGGGAGAAGCGTGAACATCCTGGTGACCGGCGCGGCCGGCTTCATCGGCTCGCACTTCGTCAGAACACTGCTCGGCGGCGGATACCCCGGTCACGAGGGGGACCGGGTGACCGTCGTGGACAAGCTCACCTACGCGGGAACGCTGAACAACCTGCCCCCGCACCACCCGCGGCTGAACTTCGCGCACGGCGACATCTGCGACACCACACTGCTGGACAAGGTGTTCCCGGGCCACGACGCGGTGGTGCACTTCGCCGCCGAGTCGCATGTGGATCGTTCGGTGGCGGGGGCCGAGGCCTTCGTCCGCACGAACGTGCTCGGCACGCAGGCCCTGCTCGAAGCGGCGCTGCGGCACGGGACAGGCGTTTTCGTCCACATCTCCACGGACGAGACGTACGGCTCCATCGCCGAGGGGCGCTGGACGGAGGACGAGCCGCTGCTCCCCAACTCGCCGTACGCGGCGTCGAAGGCGGCGGCCGACCTGATCGCCCGGTCGTACTGGCGCACCCACGGTCTCGACGTGCGCATCACCCGCTGTGCCAACAACTACGGCCCCGGCCAGCACCCCGAGAAGCTGGTCCCGCTGTTCGTCACCCGGCTCCTCGACGGACGGCCGGTCCCGCTGTACGGGGACGGCTCGAACCTGCGGGAGTGGCTGCACGTCGACGACCACTGCCGTGCGGTGCGACTGGTGCTGGACGGGGGCCGGCCGGGGGAGGTCTACAACATCGGCGGCGGCACCCACCTGACCAACAAGGAGATGACCGGCCGCCTCCTCGCGCTGTGCGGTCGCGACTGGGACCTCGTGCAGCGGGTCGAGGACCGCAAGGGACACGACTTCCGGTACGCCGTGGACGACACGAAGATCCGCCGCGAACTGGGTTACGAGCCGCGCTGGTCGCTGGCGGACGGGCTGCGCGAGACGGTCGAGTGGTACGCCGCTCACCGTGACCACTGGGACGCCCGGGGAGAGGACGCCGACGGGGGGTACTAAAACTTGAATATCCGGCCCGCCCTCACTATGCTCGCCGGGTACCCAAATTTGAGCACCCGGAAGAAGGGGTGGGCATGGGCGGCGCCGACCTGGCGATCCAGACCGAAGCTCTGAAGAAGAAATACGGCGACAAGGAGGCCCTCGCGGGACTCGACCTGGAGGTACCCCGAGGCGTCGTCTACGGGCTTCTCGGCCCGAACGGCGCCGGAAAGACCACCGCGGTCCGCATCCTCTCCACCCTGCTGAAGTACGACGAGGGAATGGCCCGGGTCGCCGGCTACGACGTCGCCACCCAGTCGGCCCAGGTCCGCTACAGCATCGGACTCCTCGGTCAGCACGCCGCGGTGGACGAGGATCTGAGCGGGCGTCAGAACCTCGTGATGTTCGGGCGCTTATACCACATCGGAAAGCGCAACGCGCAGAGCCGGGCCGACGAGCTGCTGGAGCGCTTCGGCCTGGCCGACGCCGCCGGCAAGCCGGCCAAGCAGTACTCCGGCGGTATGCGGCGGCGGCTCGACCTCGCCGCCAGCCTCATCCTGGCCCCGTCCGTGCTGTTCCTCGACGAGCCCACCACCGGGCTCGACCCGCGGGGACGCAACGACGTCTGGGAGTCCGTCCGCGGCCTGATCGCCGAGGGCCGCACCGTCCTGCTGACCACCCAGTACCTCGAGGAGGCCGACCAACTGGCCGACCGGATCGCCCTGATCGACAACGGCAGGGTCGTCGAGTCCGGCACTCCCGACCAGCTCAAGAACAAGATCGGCGGCGACCGGATCGATGTCGTGCTCCGCCGGTCCCACGACATCGAGCGCGCCGCCCGCATGATCGGCGCCCTACTGCGCTCCGAGCCCGAGACGGACGCCGACAACCGGCGCGTCAGCGTCGTCGTCGCCAACCGGGTCGCCGCCCTCACCGCCGTGACCCGCGAGCTCGACGACGCCGGCATCGAGGCCGAGGACATCGCCCTGCGCAGGCCGACACTCGACGAGGTGTTCCTGAACCTGACCGGAAACGGGGCGGCCACGTCCGCCGATCCGAGCCTCAAGGAGGTCGCCCAGTCATGACCGCGATCATCGCGCCCGAACTGCCCAGGAACCCACTGGCCAAACTGGGCTGGGTCCTCGCGGACTCCTGGACGCTCACCCTCCGCGGACTGTCCCACTGGGCCCGCAACCCCACCCAGATCCTGGCCGGCCTCGCCTTCCCGATCCTGATGGTGCTGCTGTTCGGCGGCATCTTCGGCAGCGGCATGCAGGTCGAGGGCGGCGGGGACTACATGGAGTTCCTGATGCCCGGCATGTTCGTCATGTCGATGGCCTTCGGTATCGGTGAGACCATGGCCGGCGTCACCGCCGACGCCTCCAAGGGCGTCACCGACCGGTTCCGCTCCATGCCCATGTCCGCCGCATCGGTGGTCATCGGGCAGAGCATCGTCAACATGCTGTACAGCACCGTGGTCCTGATGATCCTCATGGGCTGCGGGGTCATCGCCGGGTGGGGCTGGAACGACGGGATCGGGCAGGCGCTGGGCGCCTTCGCGCTGCTGCTGCTGCTCCGGTTCGCCCTGCTGTGGGTCGGCATCTACCTCGGGCTGATCATCAGCACCCCGGAGGCGGCCTCCGCCGTCTACACCCTGCTCTTCCCGCTCGGCATCGTCGCCAACACCTTCGCCTCCCCGGAGATGATGCCGGGCTGGCTGGCGACGATCGCCGAGTGGAACCCGCTGTCGTCGACCGCCCACGCCACCCGTGAGTTGTTCGGCAACCCGGGCGTGGGGGGCACCTCGTGGATCGCCGAACACGCGATGCTCATGTCGTTCGTCTGGCCGCTCGCGATCTTCCTGGTGTTCTTCCCGCTGGCCGTCCGCAAGTACCGCGCCCTGAGCCGGTAGGGACGGCCCCGTGCCGGGGTGTGAGCCGGCTACATCCCCCGGGCCGGCTCACACCCCCCAGCCCGCCCGCCACCCGGCGGGCGATTCGTCGAGCGGTGCGCGAGGTCCCCGCGAAGCGATGTCGACCACGTCCGGAGCGGCCGAACCTAGCGTGCATCGCATGACCCTCTTCGACATCGACATCGCGGAACTGAACGGCCCGGCCGACCTGTTGTCCCGGCACCGCGGCCGGACCCTGCTCATCGTCAACGTCGCCTCCCGCTGCGCCCTGGCCGGCCAGTACGCCGGACTGGAGACGCTCGCCCGCCGTCACCGCGAGGACGGGCTGAGCGTCATCGGAGTGCCCTGCAACCAGTTCGGCGAGCAGGAGCCGGGCACCCCGGAGGAGATCGCCGACTTCTGCTCCGTCCAGCAGATCTCGTTCCCGCTCACCGAGAAGACCGACGTCAACGGAGCGGACCGGCACCCCCTCTACGCAGCCCTGACCTCCTTCGCCGACGCGGAGGGCCACACCGGGGACGTGCGCTGGAACTTCGAGAAGTTCCTCGTCTCGTCCGCCGGCGCATGCGTGGGGCGCTTCGGCCCCACGGTCGACCCGCAGGACCCCGAACTCCTGCGCGCCGTACGCGCGCAGTTGCACTGAGCCCGTCGAGTCTCAGCTCCTCGACGACTCACACGATGCAGAGAGGATGATTTGTGAACCAGACGCCGGTTACCGCAACCGACGAGGGCATTCAGGTCGTCGGTGCCCGAGAGAACAACCTGAAGGACGTCTCCCTCGTCATCCCCAAGAACCGGATCACAGTCTTCGTCGGCGTCTCCGGCTCCGGAAAGTCCTCCCTGGTCTTCGACACCGTCGCCGTGGAGGCCCAGCGGCAGCTCAATGCCACCTTCCCCTGGAACATCCGGCACGACCTGCCCAAGTTCGAACGCCCGCACGTGGACGCGGTCACCAGGCTGACCACCCCGGTGGTCGTCGACCAGCGGCCCCTGGGCGGCAACGCCCGGTCCACCGTCGGCACCGTCACCGACGTCTACACCGTGATGCGTGTGCTGTTCGCCAACCACGGCAACGACGGCCTCGGCCAGACCTGGCTCTACTCCTTCAACGACCCCAAGGGCATGTGCCCGGAGTGCGAGGGCCTCGGCCGCGCCCGGCGCCCCAATCCGGAACTCATGACCGACCTCGGCAAGTCGATCGCCGAGGGCGCCATCCTCCTCCCCGGTTACACCGTCGGCAGCGCGAACTGGCAGTTCTACGCCAACTACGAGCGCCTCGACGCCGACAAGAAGCTGGCCGACTACACGGACGAGGAGATGCACACCCTGCTGCACGGCAGCAGCGGCACGGTCGAGGTGACCTACCCCAACGGCAACGTGCTGGCCCTGCGCTACGAGGGCCTGGTGGACAGTTTCGTCCGCCGCCACCTCAAGCGGGACACGGGGGGCATGAGCAAGGCCGCCCGCGACAAGGCGGCCGAGTTCTTCACCGAGGGCGTCTGCCCCACGTGCGAGGGCGCCCGGCTCAACCAGAAGGCGCTCGCCACCCGTATCGACGGCCACAACATCGCCGACTGGTGCCAGATGCAGGTCAGCGACCTCATCGGGGTGGTCGCCGAGCTCCGGGAGCGGCTCGACACGCCGCTCGTCACCACCATCATCGAGACCCTGGAGCAGATCCAGGCCATCGGCCTCGGCTACCTCACCCTCGACCGGGCCACCTCCACGCTCTCGGGCGGCGAGGGCCAGCGGCTCAAGCTCGTCAACCACCTCGGCAGCGAACTGACCGGCCTGACCTACATCTTCGACGAGCCCAGCGTCGGCCTGCACCCCCGGGACGTCAGCCGGCTCAACGACCTGCTGCGCGCACTGCGCGACAAGGGCAACACGGTCCTCGTCGTGGAGCACGATCCCGACGTCATGGCGGTCGCCGACCACGTCGTGGAGATCGGGCCGCGGGCCGGCGTGCACGGCGGGACCATCGTCTTCGAGGGTGCCTACGAGGAGCTTCGCGTCACCGACACGCTGACCGGACAGGGGCTGCGGCGCACCGGCGGGATCAAGGAGACACCCCGTCCGTGGGGCCGGACCCTCCCGATCCGGAACGCGACGGTGAACAACCTGAAGGACGTCTCCACCGAGATTCCGACCGGGGTCCTCACGGCCGTCACCGGCGTGGCCGGGGCGGGCAAGAGCTCCCTGATCGCCCAGGCCTTCCGCGCCCAGTACCCGGGGGCCGTCTTCGTCGACCAGTCGTCCATCCCGCGGTCCTCGCGGTCCACCCCGGCGAGCTACCTCAAGCTGATGGACCCGATCCGCAAGCTCTTCGCCAAGGCCAGTGGCGAGGACGCCAGCCTCTTCAGCTTCAACTCCAAGGGCGCGTGCGAGGAGTGCGAAGGCCGCGGCCTGCTCATCACCGAGGTCGCCTACATGGACCCGGTCACCACGCACTGCGAGGTCTGCGAGGGCCGCCGCTTCAAGGAGTCGGTGCTCCAGCACCGGGTGCGCGGCAAGAACATCGCGGACGTCCTGGCGATGTCCGCCGAGGGGGCGGGGGACTTCTTCCTCTCGGGGCCGCTGCGCGCCAAGGCCAACGCCCTGATCGAGACCGGCATCGGCTACCTCGGACTCGGCCAGTCGCTGGCCACCCTGTCCGGCGGTGAACGGCAGCGGCTCAAGCTCGCGGACCGGCTCTCCGGCTCGGGGACGGTCTACATCCTCGACGAGCCGACCACCGGCCTCCACCTGTCCGACATCGACAACCTCGTCGGCCTGCTGAACCGGATCGTCGACCGGGGCAACACCGTCATCGTCATCGAGCACGACCTGGCCGTGATCTCCCAGGCCGACTGGGTCATCGACCTCGGGCCCGAGGGCGGCAACACCGGCGGTGAGATCGTCTTCACGGGGACCCCGGCCGAACTGGCACGGGCGGTCCACTCGCACACCGGTCAGCACCTGAGTCTGTACCTCGACCGGTAGAGGAGTCCCGCCCAGGCCGTCGCCACAGGCCCGTTGCGCAGACGCCGCGGACCCTTGCGGACAGAAGCTGACCGCAAGGGTCCGTAGCGTGGTCGGTGTCAGACAGCAGGGCTCCCGACGCGGGGGCCGAGTGGGCGAAAGGCGGCGGTCATGGTCAAGCACGTTCCCGCGGAGGCACACGGCGACGAGCGCGGAGCACTGCTCTCCTTCCTCGCCGAGCAGCGCGGCGGCATCCGCCGGGCCCTGCTCGGGCTGACGGACGAGCAGGCCGTGAGCACTCCGAGCGCCAGTGAGCTGTCGCTCGCCGGGCTGCTCAAGCACGTCGCCGAGGTCGAGCAGGGCTGGATCGCACGCGCCAAGGGCGAGCCGCCGGCCGTCCACCGGGACGACTCGAACTGGCACGAGTGCTTCCGGCTGGTCGGCGACGAGACGGTGGACTCGTGTCTGGCGTACTACGAGAAGGTGGCCGCCGGCACGGAGGCGTTCATCCGCTCGGTGCCCAGCCTCGACGACACCTTCCTGTTGCCGAAGACGTCCTGGAACCCGGAGGACGAGCAGCTCTCGATGCGCTGGCTGTGTCTGCACCTGATCCGCGAGACGGCCCGGCACGCGGGCCACGCCGACATCGTCCGCGAGTCGCTGGACGGTGCGACCGCCTTCGAACTGGTGGCGAAGGAACAGGGCGGCAGCCGGGGCTGACCTCTCCGGTTCTACGCTGGCCCCATGTCAGCGATCCGTCTCCTGGTGCTCGGCGCGGTCCGCCGGCACGGGCGGGCCCATGGTTACCAGGTGCGCAACGATCTGGAGTTCTGGGGCGCGCACGAGTGGTCCAACGCCAAGCCCGGCTCGATCTACCACGCCCTGAAGCAACTGGCGAAGCAGGGAATGCTGCGGGCACACGAGATCGCCCCGTCCACGGCCGGTGGCCCGCCGCGCACGGAGTACGAGGTCACCGAGCAGGGCACCGAGGAGTACTTCAGGCTGCTCCGGCAGTCCCTCACCGCCTACGACCAGAAGCCGGACGTGCTCACCACCGCGCTCGGCTTCATGGTCGACCTCGGTCGCGAGGAGGCCCTCGGCCTGCTCGAACAGCGCGTGCGCGCCATCGAGGAGTGGCGGGCCACCGTGGTCAGGGACTACCTGCCCGCGCAGGGCCCGGAACAGCTCGGCCACATCGGCGAGATCATGAACTTCTGGGTCCACTCGGCCGACGCGGGTGCGGAGTGGACCCGCGACCTCATCGAACGTGTCCGCGCCGGCGCCTACACCTTCGCGGGCGAGGGCGACCCGTTCGCCGGCGTGCTGCCGCCCGACGACACCGCCTAGTGGTGGAAGCCGGTCGCCGCCCCCTTGTCCTCGGTCAGCGGGCGCGGCTGCCGGCGCAGCTCCGGCAGCAGTCGCTCCAGGTCCTGCGCGAGCAGCTCCGCGAGGTCGGCGGAGAAGCCGTTGCGGCACACCACCCGCAGCACGGACAGGTCCTGACGGTTCTCCGGGAAGGTGTAGGCGGGCACCAGCCAGCCGCTCTCGCGCAGCCGCCGGGAGACGTCGAAGACGTCGTACGCCGTGACGTCCGGCGCCGTCGTGAAGGCGAACACCGGCAACTGGTCGCCCCGGGTGAGCAGCCGGAAGTCGCCGAGCGCCGCGACCCGCCCGGCCAGCTCCGTGGCCACGTCCCGCGCGGCCTGCTGGACGGCCCGGTAGCCGTCCCGGCCCAGCCGCAGGAACGTGTAGTACTGGGCCACGACCTGCGCGCCCGGCCGGGAGAAGTTGAGCGCGAACGTCGGCATGTCGCCGCCCAGGTAGTTCACCCGGAACACCAGCTCCTCCGGCAGGGCCTCCGCGTTCCGCCACAGCGCCCAGCCGACGCCCGGGTAGACCAGCCCGTACTTGTGTCCCGAGGTGTTGATCGACGCCACCCTCGGCAGCCGGAAGTCCCACACCAGGTCCTCGTCGAGGAACGGCGCGACCATGGCGCCCGACGCCCCGTCGACATGCACGGGGATGTCGAGCCCGGTGCGCTCCCGCAGCGCGTCCAGCGCCGCGCAGAGCTCGGCGATCGGCTCGTAGGACCCGTCGAAGGTGGAGCCCAGGATGCCGACGACACCGATGGTGTTCTCGTCGCAGAGCTCGGCGGCGGCCTGCGGGTCCAGGTGGAACCGCTCGCCTTCCATGGGCACCAGCCGCGCCTCCACCTCCCAGAAGTTGCAGAACTTCTCCCAGCAGACCTGCACGTTCACGCCCATCACCAGGTTGGGCCGGGCTCCGGGGTAGCGGTCGGCGTTGCGCGTGGTCCAGCGCCGCTTGAGCGCCATCCCGGCGAGCATGCACGCCTCGCTCGACCCGGTCGTCGAACACCCCACGGCACTCGCCGGGTCGGGCGCGTGCCACAGGTCGGCGAGCATCGCCACGCAGCGCCGCTCCAGTTCGGCGGTGCGCGGGTACTCGTCCTTGTCGATCATGTTCTTGTCCCGGCACTCCGCCATCAGCATCCCCGCCTCCGGCTCCATCCAGGTGGTGACGAAGGTGGCGAGGTTCAGCCGCGCGTTGCCGTCGAGCATCAGCTCGTCGCGCACCAGCTGGTGGGCGGTCGCCGGAGCCATGGGCTGGGCCGGGAGCCGGTGCGTGGGCGGGGCCTCGGCCATGTCGCCGAGCGGGTTGGCGGGGCCGTAGAAGGGGTTGACGGACAGGCGGCGGTCGCCGGGCCGGGGGGAGCCTTCGGTGAGCGGCATGAGTGCCTCCAGAGGGTGGTGGGGGAGGGGTGGCTTCAGTGGACGGACGTGCCGTCGTGGCGCAACTGCATCTGCGGCCGGCCCGTCACCAGCAGCCAGGCGGGCAGTGAGGCGACGCAGAGCACGGCGATGATCCCCGGCGAGTCGACCAGCACCGCGGCGACGAACAGGCTCACCCAGCCCTGCCGGGTGATGGCCAGCAGCAGTCCGAGCACGGCGGCGGAGACCCCGATCGAAGGGTGCACTCCGGACACCAGGGCGTGGGCGCCCAGGCCGAGGGCGGTGCCGACGAACACCGCCGGGAAGATGCGCCCGCCCCGGAAGCCGCAGGACGCCGCGACCAGCAGCGCGGCCAGCTTCACGACCGTCAGCAGGGCGTACTCCCCGGCCGACCGGCCGTCCGGGTCCCGCGCGAGTTCGGCGATCTCGTCCAGTCCCTTGAACAGCGTCAGATGACCGCCCAGGGCCGCGAGGGCGCCCAGCACGAGGCCGCCCGCCGGGAGCAGCAGCATCGGGTGGCGCAGCCGGTGGAACACGCCGTGCACGTACGGGAAGGCCCGCACGACGGCCATGCCGAGCAGGGCGCCCACGGAGGCGACCACGATCGCCGACAGCAGGTCGCCCCAGCCGGGCCGGCCGAAGGAGGGCAGGTCCAGGTCGAAGCTCGGACGGTCGATGAGGGTGGCGGTGAGGGCACCGGCCGTGCCGGCGGTCAGCGGCGCGAAGACGTTGTCCCACAGCAGCCCGCGGGTCTCCCGCAGGGCCAGCGCCTCCGAGATCACCAGGGCGGCCGCGACCGGCGTGCCGAACAGGGCGCCGATCGTCGCGGCCTCGGCCAGCGCCGGCCAGACGCGGCCCGGCGCCCGCGGCACGAGCCGGGTGCCCAGCCAGGCCGCCAGGCCGACGTTCACGGTGATGACGGGATTCTCCGGGCCGAGACTGGGCCCGCCGGCCAGCATCAGCGCGGTCACCAGCAGCAGTCCCGGCAGCACCACGGGCGGCAGCACCGGGGCGTCCAGTCCGACGGTCGCCGGATCCGGACCGGCGTGCCCCGGCGCCTTCCACACCACCAGCCCGACCGCGACCCCCGTGGCGAAGAGCATCACGAACATCCACGCCACGGAGTACCGGCCGATGCCCAGCGCGTCCGGCAACGGCCCCCAGAGCACGTGCTGGAGTTCCTCCGCGGCCACCTCCACCCCCACCAGGACCAGGCAGGACAGGATCCCCACGGCCAGAGCGGGCAGGATCGTCGGCAGCAGGGCGCGGGCGGGAGTCGCGGGGGTGACGGAGGGCGCCTGCTGCGCGGAATCCTGGACCACGCGCACACCATAAACGCCTCATAGGGGACAAACGGGGAACGTGCTTGCGCCTCACGTGGCGTGAGGCCCGACCGTGGAGCACGGAAGAAGAAGGGAGCGGACGTGAGCTACTCCGTGGGACAGGTCGCGGGCTTCGCCGGGGTCACGGTGCGCACGCTGCACCACTACGACGACATCGGCCTGCTCGTCCCGAGCGAGCGCAGCCGTGCGGGCCACCGGCGCTACAACGACGCCGACCTCGACCGGCTGCAGCAGATCCTGTTCTACCGGGAGCTCGGCTTCCCGCTCGACGAGATCGCCGTCCTGCTGGACGACCCGGACGTGGACCCGCGCGCGCACCTGCGCCGGCAGCACGAGCTGCTGACCACCCGGATCGAGAAGCTGCGCAAGATGGCGGCGGCCGTGGAACACGCCATGGAGGCACGCAAGATGGGACTCAACCTCACGCCCGAGGAGAAGTTCGAGGTCTTCGGGGGCAAGGACCCGGAGCAGTACGCCGACGAGGTGGAGGAGCGCTGGGGCGGCACGGACGAGTACGCCGAGTCGCAGCGCCGCACCGCGAGCTACACCAAGGAGGACTGGCAGCGCGTCCAGGCCGAGGCCGCCGACTGGGGGCAGCGTTACGGCGCCCTGATGGCGGCGGACGAGCCGCCCACCGGCGAGGCCGCCATGACCCTGGCGGAGGAGCACCGGCAGCACATCTGCACGTGGTTCTACGAGTGCTCCTACGAGCTGCACCGCTGCCTCGGCGAGATGTACGTCTCGGACGAGCGCTTCAAGGCGTTCTACGACGCGCTGCGCCCGGGCCTCGCCGAGCACCTGAAGGACGCGATCGCCGCGAACGCCGCGCGTCACACCTCCTGATCCCCGGCCCGGGGGTGTCTCACTCCCGGGTCAGGACCACCGCCGTGCCGTACGCGCACACCTCGGTGCCCACGTCCGCCGCCTCCGTCACGTCGAAGCGGAAGGCGAGCACGCCGTTGGCGCCACGCGCGCGTGCCTGTTCGACGAGCCGTTCCATGGCCTGGTTGCGGGTCTGCACGAGCGTCTTGGTGAGCCCGCGCAGTTCGCCGCCGACCATCGACTTCAGCCCGGCGCCGATCTGGCTCCCCAGGTGCCGGGAGCGCACGGTCAGGCCGAAGACCTCGCCGATCACCTCGCGCACGTGATAGCCGGGAATGTCGTTCGTGGTGACGACGAGGACATCGGGCTCCGGGCCCTGTCCGCCGCCGTATTCATCGATGCCCATGGTGCACAGCTTTGACCGGGACCCCACACAGTGCATCCTGAGTACGCCCAAGGAACCTGGTGGAACCTGGGCCATGACGGCTGCGTTGATACCTTGAGGCAGCCAGCCCCGCCCATATCCCACAGCAGCAGGAGCCACATCCCCGTGACCACGCTTGCGCTCGGCCCCGAGTGGCTCAGCCCGGACTACCTGATCTCGACGTTCAGCCTGCCCGGCATCCTGCTCATCGTCTTCGCGGAGTCCGGTCTCTTCGCCTTCCTGCCGGGTGACTCCCTGCTGTTCACGGCGGGCCTCTTCGTGGCGCAGGGCACCTACATCACCCAGCCGCTGTGGCTGGTCTGCACGCTGATCGTGATCGCCGCCGTCCTCGGCGACCAAGTGGGCTACACGATCGGCAAGGTCCTCGGCCCGAGGCTCTTCAGCCGCCCCGACTCCAAGCTCTTCAAGCAGGAGAACCTGGACAAGGCCCACGACTTCATGGAGAAGTACGGCCCCAAGGCGATCGTCCTGGCCCGCTTCGTCCCCATCGTGCGCACCTTCGCCCCCATCGTGGCCGGCGCCGGCCGCATGAAGTACCGCACGTTCCTCACGTACAACGTCATCGGCGGCATCGCCTGGGGCACCGGCGTCACCCTCGCGGGTTACTGGCTCGGCCAGGTCGACTTCATCAACAAGAACGTCGAGTCGATCCTCATCCTGATCGTGCTGCTGTCCGTCGTCCCGATCATCGTCGAGTACCTGCGGGACCGCTCGAAGAGGAGGCGCGCGGCGGCGCAGGCGCCCGTGGAGCGGCAGCAGCCCCCCGTGATGGACGACGCCACGACCCAGCTCCGCCGCGTCACCCCGCAGGACCAGCCGCCCCACCACCGGCCGCAGCAGCCGCCGTACGGCAACCGGAACGGCTACGACGACCAGCAGTACTACGGCCAGTACCCCCAGGCCCCGGGCTACGGCCACCAGCCGCAGCAGGGCGGCGGCCACCAGCCGCACCAGCCGCAGCAGCCGTACAACGGCGGCTACTGAACCGCCTCACTCCACCGGCCCACGGCCGCCGACGGCTAGAAACCCCTGGTCCGCTTGGCGGCCCGCCGCTTCTCCGCGGACCCGATCCGCAGGAACATACGGGAGATCTCCGACCCGAGATTCACCCCGATGGCGATGGCCATGGCGAGCGCCACCGCCTTCGACAGCGACACCAGCCCCTGGTCGATCTCGCTCTGCGCGATGGCCAGCAGCCCGAAGTAGGTGGCCGAACCCGGCAGCAGTGGCCCGATCGCCGCCGTCGTGTAGGGCAGGGCGGAGGCGAACTGGTACCGGGACAGCAACTGCCCGAACAGCCCGACCAGCCCCGCGGCCGCCGCCGTGGACGCCACCGGCGAGATGTCCCCCACGTTGTGCATCGCGCCGTACACGACCCACGCGACACCGCCGTTCAGCGTCACCCACACCACGGTGGATCGTTCCTGCTGGAGCAGCACCGCGAACGCCAGGGACAGCAGCATCGACGCGCCGATCATCATCAGCGGGTCGTCGGAGGCCCCGAGCGCCTGGTCGGGGGTGAGCCGCGCCCCCAGCTGCACGCCGAAGTACAGCACCAGCAGCACACCCGCGACGATGCCCACGAAGAAGTACATGACCTCCAGCAGCCGCGCGGACGCGGTGATGTAGAAGCCCGTCAGCCCGTCCTGCACGGCCGCCACCAGCGCCCGCCCGGGCAGCAGCGCGAACAGCCCACCGGTGATGACCGCCGAGGCCTTCACGTCCACGTGGCCCAGCGTCAGCGCGACCCCGATCGCGGCCGGCGGCATCGCGGCCACCGTGAACTGGTAGAACTCCGGCAGTCCGCGCCCCGCGCACAGCCACGCCAGCCGGTCACCGAGCATCGCGCCCAGCGCCGCGGCGACGAACACGATCAGGCCGCCGCCCACCAGCACGGAGGCCGCACCGGCCAGCAGCCCGCTCGCACCGGTCAGCACCCAGCCGGAGTAGGGGTGCCGGTTACGGCGGATCTCCGCCAGCCGCCGGTAGGCCTCCTCCAGCGAGACCGCCGTCTCGCCGTCACTGAGGTCGTCCACCAGCTGGTACACGGCCGCCAGCCGCGTGTAGTCGGTGCCCCGGCGGCGCACGGTCCGCGACGCCGTGATCGGGTCCTCGACGAGGGACGGCTGGTACGAGATCGCCAGCAGCGTGAAGGTGACATTGGGCTCGCAGCGGTCCAGCCCGTACGACCGGCAGACGGCGAACATCGCCGCCTCCACGTCCTCGGCGCCCTCACCGCCCGCCAGCAGCAACTCGCCGATACGCAGCGTCAGGTCGAGCACGCGCGGCACCGCCGGCCCGCTCTCGTCGCCGCCGCGCTGGATCGATTCGGGCGCCGGCCGCTCGGCCACCGGCATGCGCAGCATCGTGCGCATCCGGTCCTGCCAGGGCACGTCCTTGGTCAGACTGACCACGGGCATCCCGCTCGGCGGTGTGAAAGCCGTCGGGGGGTGCTTCGCGCTGTAGGTGCTCGGCGGGGTGAACGCCGACCCCTCCTGCTCCACCGGGGGCGCCGCCTGGACGTCCAGCCCCTGCGGCAGGGCGAACTCGGAGGTCGCCTCGGACTCCGCACCGACCGCTCTGTGCAGGGCCAGGCCCTCGGGGATCGCGAACTCCGACGTCGTCGACATGTCACCGTCGAGGCCGGTCCCGGCCGGAGGCAGAAACGCGCTCCGCACCTCGTCCGACCTCGGCTTGCGGTCCTCCGCGTCCCTCACTGCCTGGTACTCCCTGTACGACACGTCAGCCTCGTACCCCCCACAGCCTCAGTATGTGCACAGACGGACGAACGGGCCGCACGCGCACGCGTGCGGCCCATCGGCAACAGGAGTGGGGGTCAGTGACCGCCCTGGTCCTTGAAACGCTTGTAGGACCGCTCGATCTCGGCCTCGGCGTCGGTACGGCCCACCCAGTCGGCGCCCTCGACGGACTTGCCGGGCTCCAGGTCCTTGTAGACCTCGAAGAAGTGCTGGATCTCCAGGCGGTCGAACTCCGACACGTGGTGGATGTCCCGCAGGTGCTCCACACGCGGGTCCGTCGACGGCACGCACAGCAGCTTGTCGTCGCCGCCCGCCTCGTCCGTCATGCGGAACATGCCGATCGCGCGGCAGCGGATCAGACAGCCCGGGAAGGTCGGCTCGTCGAGGATGACCAGCGCGTCCAGCGGGTCGCCGTCCTCGCCGAGGGTGTTCTCGACGAAGCCGTAGTCGGTCGGGTAGGCGGTCGAGGTGAAGAGTCGCCGGTCCAGGCGGATACGACCGGTCTCGTGGTCCACCTCGTACTTGTTGCGCGAACCCTTCGGAATCTCGATCGTGACGTCGAACTCCACCGGTGGCTCCTCCATGATCAACACATAGTTCTGGTGGTTAAGTGTCCCTCACGCAGGTGTGTGATCGCGAAAGGGGCTGGTGGTCGTGCCAGAGCTGAGGCCTTGGCGGGCCGCGAGACCGCATGTGGTGCGGCTCGCGGATGCCGTACGACCGAGCCTGGCCCGGGCCGCAGCGGCTACGAAACCACGGCTCGCACGGCTCGCACGAACCGGGAAACCGCAGGTCGCGCGGGTCACGCGGCCGAAGTCCTGGCAGTACACCGCAGGCGCCGCCACCGCCGGGCTCGCACTGGCCGCCGGTGCCGTGACCGCCGCCGGTCCCTGGGACTCCTCGGGTCAGCGTACGGCCGAGCGGGACCGGGCAGTGGCCCTGGGCCGCCCGGGTGGCACAGATCACGGCAGCGCCCCCGGCGCGCCCGGCCGACCCCGGCCCGCCCCCAGCGCCGGACCGGTGCTCACCGGCCTCGGCGGCGTCAGCACCGTGAAGTCCGCCCCGCAGGCCAAGGCCCTCGCCGGAGCCCTCACACCCCTGCTGAAGGACCCGGCCCTCGGCCCCCGGCCCGCCGCCTCGGTCATCGACGTCACCACCGGCAGGCGCCTGTACGGCGAGAACCCGGACACCGGGCTCACCCCCGCCTCCACCACGAAGATCGCCACAGCCGTCGCCGTGCTGTCCGCCCTGGGCCCCGACCACCGCCTCACCACCCGCGCCGCGCTGGAACCCGACACGAAGGAAGTCGTCCTGGTCGGCGGCGGCGACCCCACCCTCACCGCCCGCGAGAAGGCCGGGGACTCGGCGAGCCTGCGCACCCTGGCCGCCGATACGGCCGCCGCCCTCGCCGACCGGGGCGTCCGCGAGGTCACCCTGTCCTACGACACGACCCTCTACGCGGGCGACGAGATGCACCCGATCGGGGTCGACGGCAACCTCGCCCGCGTCACCCCCCTGATGGCCGACGAGGGCCGCACGAACGACTCGACCAGCGGACCGGCCGAACGCGTGCAGGACCCGGCGGCGGACGCGGCCCGCCGGTTCGGGGACTTCCTGAAGTCCCACGGCGTCAAAACCACGGCCCCCGGCCCGTCCAAGGCCACCACCCGCGCCCACACCCTCGCCGCGGTCTCCTCGCCCCCGCTCTCCGCCCTCGTCGAACGCATGCTGACCAACAGCGACAACGACATCGCCGAGGCCCTAGCCCGCCAGACGGCGATCGCCACGGGCGAGCGGGCCGACTTCGCCGGCGTCGGCAAGGCCGTCAGCTCCCGGCTGCGCAAGCTCGGCCTCCCCCTGAAAGACGCCGCCTTCAAGGACGGCAGCGGTCTCAACCGCGCCGACCGACTGACCCCCGGCCTCCTCACCGCGCTGCTCGCCAAGGCGGCCGACCCCGCCCACCCCGAGCTCCGCCCGGCCCTCACCGGCCTCCCCGTCGCCGGCTTCACCGGCACCCTGACCAGCCGCTACGCGGACGGCGCGGCCGGTGTCGTACGCGCCAAGACCGGCACCCTCTCGGGCGTCCACGCCCTCGCGGGCACCCTGGTCGACGAGGACGGCCGCCTGCTGGCCTTCGCGTTCCTGGCCACGGACACCGACCCCGGCCGGCCGCAAGCGACCCAGCAGGCCCTGGACCGAGTGGCCGGCGCCCTGGCGGCGTGCGGCTGCGGATGACGGCCCCCGGCGCCGGGCACCGGACGACGGGCCCGGCGTCACCCGGCCCTCGCCGCCCTGCCCCAGCGGGCGGCGCTCACGTACGGTTGACGCATGACGAGCATCGGTGGCGCTTCAACCGGCATGGTCGACTGGAATCTCGCGGTCGCGACCGCGACCCGGCTCGTGCGGCCGGGCCCCGAGGTCAGTCGCGACGAGGCACGGGCCGTCGTCGCGGAACTGCGCCGGCATGCCAAGGCCTCGGAGGAACACGTCCGCGGATTCACCCGGCTGGGCACCGAGGAGGGGCACGACACCCCCGTCCTCGTCGTCGACCGGGCGGGCTGGATCCGGGCCAACGTCGCCGGATTCCGGGAAATCCTCAGGCCCCTGCTCGACAAGATGCAGGAACGGCGCGGCGACACCCCCGGCGGCTCCGTCATGAGCGCCGTCGGCGGCAAGGTCACCGGCGTCGAACTCGGCATGCTGCTGTCCTTCCTGGCCTCCCGCGTCCTCGGCCAGTACGAGACCTTCGCCCCGGCCACCCGCGAACTCCCCTCCGGCGAGAACGGCGGCGGCCGGCTGCTGCTCGTCGCCCCGAACATCGTGCACGTGGAGCGCGAACTCGACGTGGACCCGCACGACTTCAGGCTCTGGGTGTGCCTGCACGAGGAGACGCACCGCACCCAGTTCACCGCCGTGCCCTGGCTGCGGGACCACCTTGAGGGTGAAATCCAGTCGTTCCTCACGGAGACCGACGTCGACCCCATGACCGTCCTGGAACGCGTCCGGGAAGCCGCCCAGACCCTCGCCGGAGGCCGCCCCGAGGCCGAGGAGGACGACGGTGGCCGCTCCCTCGTCGAGATCGTCCAGACCCCCGCCCAGCGCGAGATCCTCGGCCGCCTCACGGCCGTGATGTCCCTGCTGGAGGGCCACGCCGACTTCGTGATGGACGGCGTCGGCCCGTCCGTCGTGCCGTCCGTCGGCGAGATCCGCGAGAAGTTCCAGCAGCGCCGCGCCAAGGGCGCCTCACGTCTGGACCTGGCCCTGCGCAAGCTGCTCGGCCTGGACGCCAAACTCCGCCAGTACCGCGACGGCGAACGCTTCGTGCGGGCCGTCGTCGACGAGGTCGGCATGGACGGCTTCAACCGCGTGTGGACCTCGCCCAACACCCTCCCCACCAAGTCGGAGATCGCCAAACCGGCGGACTGGGTCGCGCGGGTGCATCGCAGGGCCGAGTAGTGAACATCGCGGCACGGTCGTGAAAGGAAACCGGCCGACGGCAGGCGAACGCCCCTCCAATCACCCGTCCGAGGGACCGTGACGCAGGGGTAGGCGTGCAATGCTCGGGGAACGGCCCGGTTCTGTCACCATCTACACACTCTGCGTGACCGACACGCGGGCTCACCCCCCGAAAACTTCATGAAGGGAACCGGACATGGGTCCCCATCCTGCGGTCGCGGCGATACGCCTGGCGGTCCGCCGCGTCCTCCACGACCTCCTCACCGAACACCACCGCGCCCCCGCCGCGGTCCCGCACGCCTCCCCGCACGAGCCGCAGCAGCCGCCGCTCGTGCTCGTGGCATGCTCCGGCGGCGCCGACTCGATGGCCCTCGCCTCCGCCCTCGCCTTCGAGTCCCCCAAGCTCGGCATCAGGGCCGGCGGCGTCACCGTCGACCACGGACTCCAGCCCGGCTCCGACGCCCGCGCCGCGGAGGTCGTCCAGCGCCTGCGCGAACTCGGCCTCGACCCGGTCGACTCCGTCGCCGTCACCGTCGGCCGCGCCGGCGGACCCGAAGCCGCCGCCCGCGACGCCCGCTACGCCGCACTCGACACCGCCGCCGAACGCCACGGCGCCGCCGCGGTCCTGCTCGGCCACACCCGCGACGACCAGGCCGAAACCGTCCTGCTCGGCCTCGCCCGGGGCTCCGGCATCCGCTCCCTGTCCGGCATGGCCGCGGTCTCGGGGGCCGGTGGCCGCTACCGCCGCCCCTTCCTGGGACTCGACCGGCAGACCGCCCGCAAGGCCTGCATGGTCCAGTCCCTGCCCGTCTGGGACGACCCCCACAACGCCGACCCGGCCTACACCCGCTCCCGGCTGCGCCACGAGGGCCTGCCCGCCCTGGAGAAGGCCCTCGGCAAGGGCGTCGTCGAAGCCCTCGCCCGCACGGCCCGGCTCTCCCGCGACGACGCCGACGCCCTCGACTCCTGGGCGGGCCAGGCCGAGGCCACCGTCCGCGACGACGCCGGACTCCTGGAGTGCGCCAAGCTCTACGCCCTGCCGCCCGCCGTACGCCGCCGCGTCCTGCGCCGGGCCGCCATCGCGGCCGGTGCGCCCGCCGGATCGTTGTTCGCCCGTCACATCGAGGAAGTCGACCGGCTGATCACCGGCTGGCGCGGTCAGGGAGCCATCAACCTCCCCGGCAAAGTCGTGGCACAGCGGCAGGGTGGCAGACTGGTGATTCGGCAAGGCTGAACCGCGACCCCTCCCCGCAGTCGCCAGGAGGGGCCGCTCGGCCGGTGGGACGACCGAAAGTGATGCGGGTGGACGCGAAAGACATGGGTGCCGACCTCGAGAAGGTGCTCATCACCAAGGAAGAGATCGACGCCAAGCTGGCGGAGCTGGCAGCGAAGATCGACGCGGAGTACGCGGGCAAGGACCTTCTGATCGTCGGAGTCCTCAAGGGCGCGGTGATGGTCATGGCCGACCTCGCTCGGGCGCTGTCCACCCCCGTCACCATGGACTGGATGGCCGTATCCTCGTACGGGGCGGGCACCCAGTCCTCCGGTGTGGTGCGGATCCTCAAGGATCTCGACACCGACATCAAGGGCAAGCACGTCCTGATCGTCGAGGACATCATCGACTCCGGCCTGACCCTGTCCTGGCTGCTCTCCAACCTCGGCTCGCGCGAGCCCGCCTCCCTCAAGGTGTGCACGCTGCTGCGCAAGCCCGAGGCCGCGAAGGTGGCCATCGACGTGGAATGGGTCGGCTTCGACATCCCCAACGAATTCGTCGTGGGCTACGGCCTCGACTACGCCGAGAAGTACCGCAATCTCCCGTTCGTCGGTACGCTCGCGCCCCACGTGTACGGCGGCTGACACCCCGGCCGGGGTGCCGTGCCGGTGATCGGGAACCCCAGCGGACTTCCCGCCGTTGGAGCAGGCGTAGGCGGATCGCCAGCCGTCCCTCGCGGCTTCAGGTGACAATGCTGGGGTACCGTCCGAAGAACAGTCTTTATCAAACTCACTATGGCAGGAGGGACGGGGCGGCACCGCTCCGTATGGATGGACGTGAAGCGATACTTCCGTGGGCCGGTCATGTGGATCGTGCTGGCCGTCCTTGCCGTGGTCGTGTTGATGCAGGTCGTCGGCTCGTCCGGCGGCTACAAGACGGTGGACACCGGCCAGGTCGTCCAGGCGATCAACCAGAACAAGGTCGAGTCGGCCAAGCTCACCACCGGTGACGAGTCGATCATCAAGGTCACGCTCAAAGACGGCGCAAAGATCGAGGGCAGCTCGAAGATCCAGGCGAGCTACATCGGCGATCAGGGCGTGGCCATCGCCAACAACCTGCAGAACAAGTACCAGGACAAGCAGATCCCGGACGGCTACACCGTCTCGCCGTCCAAGCAGAACCCGTTCGTCGGCATCCTGCTCTCCCTGCTGCCCTTCGTGCTGATCGTGGTCGTGTTCCTGTTCCTGATGAATCAGATGCAGGGCGGCGGCTCCCGGGTCATGAACTTCGGGAAGTCCAAGGCGAAGCTCATCACCAAGGACACCCCCAAGACCACCTTCTCCGACGTCGCCGGATCCGAAGAGGCCGTCGAGGAACTCCACGAGATCAAGGAGTTCCTCCAGGAACCGGCCAAGTTCCAGGCCGTCGGCGCCAAGATCCCCAAGGGCGTCCTGCTCTACGGGCCCCCCGGCACCGGCAAGACCCTGCTCGCACGCGCCGTCGCGGGCGAGGCGGGCGTTCCCTTCTACTCGATCTCCGGTTCCGACTTCGTCGAGATGTTCGTCGGTGTCGGTGCCTCCCGGGTCCGAGACCTGTTCGAGCAGGCCAAGGCGAACGCCCCGGCGATCGTCTTCGTCGACGAGATCGACGCGGTCGGCCGCCACCGCGGCGCCGGCCTCGGCGGCGGTCACGACGAGCGCGAGCAGACCCTGAACCAGCTCCTCGTCGAGATGGACGGCTTCGACGTCAAGGGCGGCGTGATCCTCATCGCCGCCACGAACCGGCCCGACATCCTCGACCCGGCGCTCCTGCGCCCCGGACGCTTCGACCGGCAGATCGCCGTCGACCGCCCGGACATGCAGGGCCGTCTGGAGATCCTCAAGGTCCACCAGAAGGGCAAGCCGGTCGCGCCCGACGTCGACCTGTCGGCCGTCGCCCGCCGTACGCCCGGCATGACGGGTGCCGATCTGGCCAACGTGCTGAACGAGGCCGCCCTGCTGACGGCCCGCAGCGACCAGAAGCTGATCGACAACCACATGCTGGACGAGGCGATCGACCGTGTGGTCGCGGGCCCGCAGAAGCGGACCCGGATCATGTCGGACAAGGAGAAGAAGATCACCGCGTACCACGAGGGCGGACACGCCCTGGTCGCGGCGGCCTCGCCGAACTCCGACCCCGTCCACAAGATCACGATCCTGTCGAGAGGCCGTGCCCTCGGCTACACGATGGTCCTGCCGGACGAGGACAAGTACTCGACCACGCGCAACGAGATGCTGGACCAGCTCGCCTACATGCTGGGCGGCCGCGCGGCCGAGGAGCTCGTCTTCCACGACCCCACCACGGGCGCCGCGAACGACATCGAGAAGGCCACCGGCCTGGCCCGCGCGATGGTCACGCAGTACGGAATGACCGAGCGTCTCGGCGCGATCAAGTTCGGCGGCGACAACACCGAGCCCTTCCTCGGCCGTGAGATGTCTCACCAGCGCGACTACTCGGAAGAGGTCGCCGCGCTGGTGGACGAAGAGGTCAAGAAGCTCATCGAGACCGCGCACAACGAGGCCTGGGAGATCCTGGTCGAGAACCGCGACGTCCTCGACAACCTCGTGCTGCAGCTCCTGGAGAAGGAGACGCTGGGCAAGGAGCAGATCGCCGAGATCTTCGCCCCCATCGTCAAGCGCCCGCCCAGGCCCGCCTGGACCGGCTCCTCCCGCCGCACGCCGTCCACCCGCCCGCCGGTCCTCTCCCCCAAGGAGCTGGCCCTGACGAACGGTGCGAACGGCGCGACGCCGGCCATCTCCACCGCGAAGAGCACCGCGGCGGAGCCCGCCCCGGCGCCCGAGCGCACCCCGGAGGACCGCCCCGAGAGCTGATCCGGGCTCTCCCGGCGGCCCACGGCCCCGGAATGGATGCCGCGCTCCCCAGGTTTTAGCCTGGGGGGCGCGGCTTTTCGCCATTTCCGCAGGCCGCCCCGTGAAGACACAGGAACGAGGCACCAGATGACCGACCCCGTGACGCTGGACGGCGACGGCCGGATCGGCGAGTTCGACGAGAAGCGCGCCGAGAACGCCGTACGCGAACTGCTGATCGCGGTCGGTGAGGACCCGGACCGCGAGGGCCTCCGGGAGACGCCGGCGCGGGTGGCGCGGGCGTACAAGGAAATATTCGCGGGGCTGTGGCAGAAGCCCGAGGACGTGCTGACGACGACGTTCGACATCGGGCACGACGAGATGGTGCTGGTGAAGGACATCGAGGTGTACTCGACCTGTGAGCACCATCTCGTACCGTTCCGGGGAGTCGCACACGTCGGGTACATCCCGGCCACCAACGGCAAGATCACAGGGCTGTCCAAGCTGGCCCGTCTCGTGGACGTCTACGCCCGGCGCCCACAGGTGCAGGAACGCCTCACCACGCAGATCGCGGACTCCCTGATGGAGATATTGGAGCCGCGCGGGGTCATCGTCGTCGTGGAGTGCGAGCACATGTGCATGTCGATGCGGGGGATCCGCAAGCCTGGAGCCAAGACGCTGACGTCGGCCGTGCGGGGGCAGCTGCGGGACATGGCCACGCGGAACGAGGCGATGAGCCTCATCATGGCCCGCTGACGCCCTGCCGAAGCCCCGCGTCAGACCGTCGGGGCCACTCCCGTGCCGTCGTTCTCGTCGTCTTCCGGGAGCTTGCACACGCGTTCCAGGAAGATCGCTGCCGCTATGACGCCGATACCCGCGAGGACGGAAAGGCCGGCGTAGACGGCCTGGTCGCGGCGGGCGGGGATGTCGAGGGACTCCAGGAGGAAGACGCCGGTGCCGCCGTACATGCCGGAGACGAGGGCGGCGACCAGGGCACTGGCCTGGCCGAAGACGACCGCGCGGGCCGCCATGAGGGGGTCGACGCCCTTGGCCTCGGGGCGGCGCTCGCGCTGGGCCCTGAGACGGGCGCGGATCGAGAGCGCGGTGGCCAGCAGGATCACGGCGATCACGGCGAGGACGACGGGGGCGGCCAGGGGGACGCTGGGGAGCGTTCCGACCGAGTTCCACAGGCGGGCGCCCGCCCAGGACAGGACTGCGGCCACGACGAAGACGCCGGCCAGCACCCGGATACGCAGCTCTCTCACGGTGTCCCTTCGATTCCCCCGGCTTCCGGCCCGGTTCGCGGCCGTCTTGACCTTAACGGCTACTCGGGCAGCCGGAGTTCCAGGTCCGCGCGGGGCGTCACTCCGTCGCGGGTGACGGCGTCCAGCAGACCGGCCACGGGGCCACGGCCGGGCAGCTGCGCCTCGGGGTCCAGGTCGTGCCAGGGGGCCAGGACGAAGGCGCGTTCGTGGGCGCGGGGGTGGGGGAGGGTGAGCCGCGGGTCGTCGGAGACGAGCTCGGCGTAGGACACGATGTCGACGTCGAGGGTGCGGGGGCCCCAGTGCTCGTCCCGGACGCGGTGGAAGGCCTCTTCGACCGCGTGTGCGCGCTCCAGGAGCGAGGACGGCGGAAGGGTGGTCTTGAGGACGACGACGGCGTTGAAGTAGGCGGGCTGGCTGCCGGGGTCCACGCCCCAGGGCTCGGTCTCGTAGACCGGGGAGACGCCCTTGACGCGGACGCCGGGCGTGTCCTCCAGGGCGTCGATGGCCCCTTGGAGGGTCTCCAGGCGGTTGCCGAGGTTGGAGCCGAGGGCGACCACGGCCCGTTTGGGGTTGGACAGCGTCGTGTCGGCGGCGTCGACCTTCTCGACGACGGAGGCGGGCACCGGCTGTACGGTCGGGTCGGTCGGACCCTTGATGAAGGGCGCGGTCATACTCGGCTCCGGGTGATGGTGACGGTCACGTCGTCGAAGGGGACGGTGATCGGGGCGTCCGGCTTGTGGACGCAGACCTCGACCTCCTGCACCACCTCGTGCTTCAGGCAGACCTGGGCGATGCGCTCGGCGAGGGTCTCGACGAGGTCGACGGGCTCGCCCTGGACGGCGGCCACGACCTCCTCGGCCACGATGCCGTAGTGCACGGTCTTCGCCAGGTCGTCGTCGGCCGCGGCCGGGCGGGTGTCCAGGGCGAGGACGAGGTCCACGATGAAGGTCTGGCCCTCCTCGCGTTCCTTCGGGAACACCCCGTGGTGCCCGCGGGCCTTCAGGCCGCGCAGCGCGACACGATCCACGCGAATCACTCCTGCAATCGTCGGTCAGGGCCGGGCGGTGCCGTGTGCGGTCGGCACACCGGCCTCGGTCGAATCTACCTGCGCGCACCGACGGGGCCGGGGCACGGGGTGGGGGCTTCGGCCGGGTCCGGCAGGGTTCATCCGGCGTTTTCCCGGGGGAACCCGTCGGCTCACAGGCTGGTAGCCGCCCCTACCCGTGGCTGGGTGTTTCCAACCACTTCCTGGCGCGTACCCACTCAGGTGGGGGTGTCGTCCTGTTCGTCCTCGTCGGTTTCGGCCAGGACGGGGGATGCGTGGTGCGACCAGATCTTCCACCCCTGGGGCGTGCGCCGGAACACGTTGGTGGCGACCACGAGCTGTCCGACGAGCGGGCCGAGCTCCTCGTCGGCGCCCTCGGGGGCGGGGCCGCCGCTGAGGATGTTCTCGGTGCAGTTCACCAGGGCGGTGTCGCCGGTGACCGAGACGTGCACATCGGTGAGGAAGAACTGGATGTAGTCGGTGTTCGCCATGATCAGCGCGTATGACCGGAGGACCTCGCCGCGGCCGGTGAGTACGGGCCAGCCGGGGTGCACGCAGGAGACCACGCCGGTGTCGGCCGGGTCGTGGTAGGTCTCGTCGACGCCCAGGTCGGAGGGGGTCAGCCAGAGCGACGCGAGTTCTTCGAAGTCGCCCTGTTCCAGTGCCTCGTAGAAGGCGGTGTTGGCGGCCTCGACCTGCTCGACGTCGGTGTGCGGGGCGCTCACCGGGTTCCTTCCGCGCTGCTCGTTCCGCGGGCCGCGGTGAGGGCGCGGGCGACCCGGACGGCGTCCGCCGTGGCGCGTACCTCGTGGACGCGGACCGCCCATGCTCCGGCGTGCGCCGCGAGTGCGGAGACGGCGGCGGTGGCCGCGTCGCGTTCGCGTGCGGGGGGTGGCGGGCCGTCGGGGGCGGCGAGGACCCGGCCGAGGAAGCGTTTGCGGGAGGCGGCGACGAGCAGCGGGTGGCCGAGGGCGAGGACCCGGTCGAGGTGGGCGAGGAGGGCGAGGTCGTGCTCGGCGTCCTTGGAGAAGCCGAGGCCGGGGTCGACGATGACGCGGTCGGGGGTGATGCCGCCGGCCAGGACGGCCTCGACGCGCGCGTGCAGTTCGTCGACGACTTCGGTGACGACGTCGGCGTATTCGCCCCGGACGTTGCCGCCCTGGAGGTAGCCGCGCCAGTGCATGACGACGAAGGGGGCGCGGGCGTCGGCGACCGCCGGGATCATGCGGGGGTCGGCGAGGCCGCCGCTGACGTCGTTGACCAGGGCGGCACCGGCCGCGAGGGCCCGTTCGGCGACGGAGGCGCGCATGGTGTCGACGGAGACCGTGACCCCCTCGGAGGCCAGGCCGCGCACGACGGGGATGACGCGGCGCAGTTCCTCGGCCTCGTCGATCCGGGTGGCTCCGGGGCGGGTGGACTCGCCGCCGACGTCGACCAGGTCCGCGCCTTCGGTGACCAGGCCGAGGCCGCGTTTGACGGCGGCCGTGGTGTCGAAGAAGCGGCCGCCGTCGGAGAAGGAGTCGGGGGTGACGTTCACGACTCCCATGACCGCGCAGCGGTCCCATTCGGGTAGGCCCGCCACGCGCCCGCGTCCGCTCTGGTTGCTCATATGTTCAGCGTAGGCCCCGGCGAGGGCCGTCAGGCGCTGCGGCCCGGGCGGACGGCGTCCGCGTGGGACGGGTCAGGCCGCCCGGACGTCGCGTTCCGCTCTGGCGGCGTGGGCGCACGGGCGGTGGGCGGCGGGGCGCCGGCGGCGCAGGAAGCGCGGCAGCGGCACGGCGAGGTTGACGAAGCCCTCGGCCTGCATGGCGGCGAAGCCGATGCGGGGCAGGTCGGCGGAGGCGCGGTAGACGACGAAGCGCGGCTCCCAGCGCGGCCGGAACTTGGCGTTGAACTTGTACAGGGACTCGATCTGGAACCAGCGGGAGAGGAAGACCAGCAGTCCGCGCCAGGCGCGCAGCACCGGGCCGGCGCCGATCTTCTCGCCGCGGGCCAGGGCCGCGCGGAACATGGCGAAGTTGAGGGAGACGCGTGCGATGCCCAGCTTGGGGGCGGCCTGGAGGGCGGCCACGATGAGCAGTTCGTTCATGCCGGGGTCGGCCGAGCGGTCGCGGCGCATCAGGTCCAGGGAGACGCCGTCGGTGCCCCAGGGCACGAAGTGCAGGATCGCCTTCAGGTCGCCGTAGGGGCCGGGGTGCTCGTCCTGTTTGTGGGCGGTGGCGATGAGGCAGTCGCCGTCGGCGGGGTCGCCGACCCGGCCCAGGGCCATGGAGAAGCCGCGTTCGGTGTCGGTGCCGCGCCAGTCGTCGGCGGCTTGGCGGATGCGTTCCAGTTCGGCTTCGCCGAGGTCACGGACACGTCGTACCCGGGTCTCGTAACCGGCGCGCTCGATGCGCTTGACCATCTGACGCACGTTGCGCATCGCGCGGCCGGCGAGGGAGAAATCCGCGACGTCCACCACCGCCTCGTCGCCCAGTTCGAGGGCGTCGAGCCCGGTCTCGCGGGTCCACACCTCGCCGCCGGTCTCGGAGCAGCCCATGACGGCGGGGGTCCAGGAGTGGGCCTTGGCCTCGTCCATGAACCGTTCGATGGCGCCGGGCCAGGCCTCGACGTCGCCGATCGGGTCGCCGCTGGCCAGCATCACGCCGGAGACCACCCGGTAGGTCACCGCGGCCTTGCCGCTGGGGGAGAAGACGACGGCCTTGTCGCGGCGCAGGGCGAAGTGGCCGAGGGAGTCGCGGCGCCCGTGCTTGTCCAGCAGGGCGCGCAGCCGGGCCTCGTCCTCCTCGGTGAGCTGTGCGGCCGGGTGTTCGGGGCGGAAGGCCAGGTAGATGGTGGTGACGGCGGTGAGCAGACCGAGGGCGCCGAGGGAGAAGGCGACGGTCCAGGAGGTGTTGCCCTGGTAGTCGACGGGGCCCTCGAAGCCGAACAGGCCGTAGATGACGTGGGTGATGCGGTCGGCGAGGCTCGGGTCGCCGACGATGTGCTCGGCGTGGACGCTGACGATGAGCAGTCCGAGCAGCAGTGAACCGGCGCCCATGAGGACGAAGTTGGCCAGGGCCCGCCAGCGGCTGCGCGGGTCGGGCAGGGCGTTGAACTGGTCGCGGTGGCGCAGCAGGGGCGCCAGCAGGGCCAGGGAGATCAGCACGCCCACGAGCGAGTGCCGGTAGGTGAACTGCGCGACGGCACCGGCGGGCAGGAGCGCCACCGCGGCCCGCCAGGCCCGGCGCTTGCCGCGCTTGAGGCCGTGGGCGAGCAGCAGCAACAGCACGCCGGTGCTGAGGGAGAGGGCGGCCGCGAACGGGCCGAGCGCGCCGGGCAGGACCTCGGCGATGGTGTGCATCCGGCTGTGCCGGAAGCGGGGGAAGACGCCCGCGGCGATGTCCAGGGCGCCCACCAGGGCGCAGGCTCTGCCGACGAGGACAGGGACCGCCTCGGGGCGTGGTCCGCTCAGTATCCGGTGCACCCGGCCCGGACGGGCCGTGCCGCTGCCGCGACTCGGAACCTCGCCCGACATTTCCTCATCTGTCCTGACAGACATCGCATCCCGTAGTTCTGCGAGAGACCTTGAATCCGGTGCCGCTTCGGTCATCCGGCGACATTGCGCCCTCTAGGACGGTGTCTCGGGGGGAGAGGTTCACTCCCCATGTCAAAGCCGTTTCAAAGGCTGAGGAAAGTCCGGGGCAAGCCCTTGCGAAGGTGTGATCGCGGGGCGGGCCCGGACAGAGAGCGCGGACAGGTAACCAACCCATGGGTCTGACGAGCAACACAACGCTGGCGCTGGCGGAGGTGTCCGCCGTGCTGCTGTTCGCCGGCACGGTCTGGCTGTGGCCACGGCTGGCCCGGCGCAGTTGGCGTGCCGTGAGCGGGCGGGTCGGCCTGCTGCTGGGCACCCAGCTGGCGCTGTTCGCCGCGGTGGGCCTCGCCGCCAACCAGGCCTTCGGCTTCTACGCGAGCTGGGCGGACCTGTTCGGGCAGGAGAAGGACCAGGGCGTGGTCGTCGACCACACGCCGGGCGGCGGTCCGCTGGAGGTGGTCGGCTCGCGGCGGGTGCCGGGGGCGGGCGGCGTGGCGCCCCGGGCCGGCGGCCGGGTCCAGCAGGTCGACATCGTGGGCCGTACGACGCGGATCTCGACGCCTGCGTACGTCTATCTGCCGCCGGAGTACTTCCAGTCGCGGTACCGCACCCACAGGTTCCCGACGGCCGTCGTGCTGACCGGCTATCCGGGTACGGCGTCGGCGCTGGTGGAGAAGCTCCACTATCCGCGTACGGCGCTGGAACTGGCCCGGGACGGCCGGGCGAAGCCGATGATCCTCGTGATGCTGCGTCCCACGGTGGCGCCGCCCCGGGACACGGAGTGCGTCGACATCCCGGGCGGTCCGCAGACCGAGTCGTTCTTCGCGAAGGATCTCCCCGACGCGTTGCGCACCCACTACAGGGTGGCCGATAAGCCGGGTGGTCTGGGCATCATCGGCAACTCCACGGGCGGCTACTGCGCGTTGAAGATCGCCCTGCACCATCCCGATGTGTACGGCGCCGGGGCGGGCTTGTCCGCGTACTACAAGGCGCCGATCGACGCCACGACAGGCGATCTCTTCCAGGGCGACAAGGGGCTGCGCAATCGCGCCGATCTGTGGTGGTACCTCGCGCACATGCCCGCTCCCGATACGTCCCTGCTGGTCAGCAGCAGTAAGCGGGGAGAGGCCAACTACCGGGACACGCTGCGGTTCATAGAGCGGGTGGAGGGCAACGGGCGGACGCGGATCTCGTCGATCGTCTTGGAAAGCGGTGGGCACAACTTCAACACCTGGCGGCGTGAGATTCCGGCGGCCCTGGAGTGGATGAGCGGGCGGCTGAGCGGGCGTTGAAATGATCTTGGGAATTGCTTGAGCGGCCGATTCCACTTCTTCGCGCGTTCGGATGCCGTGTGAACGTTTCGGTGTGGCTTTGTTTTTGCGGGGTGGGTCACCATGATTCGCCTACGCGCGGTAAGTTTCTGGCCATGCCACGTGGACGTCACCGCCATTCCCCGCCCCTGCACAGGCTGCTGCCCCCGTCGGCGATCGCAGGCGTCTCCCTCGTCTGCGCCTTGGGGCCCTGGGTGTTCACGGAGCCGATGGTGCTCCGCGGTCTGGCCGCCGCCGCGGCGGCGACGGCGGTCATCGGCGCGGTCGTGCTGCGCCGTTGGGACACCCAGGCGGGCAAGCGCGTCGCCGACCTCACACGCGCGCGTGCGAGCGACGAGTGGCGCTTCGAGGAGCGGGTCGCCGAACTGGAGGCCGACCTGGAGGAGTCGCGCGAACTGCGCGGCAAGCTGGAGCAGCGGCTGCGCGCCAAGCGCACGGAACTGGCCGGGCTGCGCAACGAGCACGCCGCGCTGTTGCGCCGGTACGCCACGGCGGAGACCGAGCGCGCGAGCGTCCTGGAGGAACGCCGGGTGCTCGAGATAGAGGCGACGGTTCCGGCACGGGCCGCGCTGCCGGCGGGGACGGCGGACGCGGCGCCGGGGCCGGACGAGGCGCCGGCCGCTCTCGCCGCCGCGGAGGAGCCCGCGGTTCCCGCCGTGTTCTCGCCCGAGGGTACCCGGCTCTTCCTGCGGGCCGCTGCCGCACTGGCCCGGTTCGACGGTGAGACGGCCCCGGACCCGGACGGCGGCGGTGACGGCGACGGCGTGCCGCGGGGCGAGGACGCGGAGTCCGCGCAGCAGCCGAAGCAGGAGCAGGCGGAGCGGGGGGAACAGGCGCGGGAGGACGAGAAGCAGGGGCGGTCCGAGGCGGCCGCCGACGGGCACGAGCGCGCGACCGCCGACACGCCCGCGCCCGGCGCCGAGACCTCCGCGCCCGGCGCCGAGACCTCCGCGTTGCGCGGCGAGACCTCCGGCCCGGCCGGAAAGAGCTCCGGCCCGGTCGGCGAGGCCGGTCAGCTGCCGGAGTCCGCCCGGGCCGAGCGGTCCGGGGGCCGGCTCTCCGGGCACTACACCGTGCCGACCGCGGTGGCCGTCCCGCCGCAGCCGCCGGTCCGGCGTCCGCTGGCGGAGGGCGGATTCGACTTCTTCGGCACCAAGGCGGGCACCTCGCGCGCGGCCCTGGAGGCCGTGCAGAACGAGGACCTCGCCGATGTCGTCGGCCAGGAGGCGCTCGCCCTGCACAAGGCCGAGACCGAGGCCCGGTACAAGCCGGCCGACGAGGAGTCGCGCGGCATCGGCCAGGTCATCGACCTGACGGCGCACGACGAGACGGAGCAGATCGACCTCCAGGGACTGCGCAGCGCGGTGTCCTGACGCTCGCCGCGACGCAGGGCCCCTCGGCTGCGGCTTGGGTTCTAACGGTCCTCGCAACGCCCGCGATCTGTGGGAGTTGCGGGGACCGTGGCCGTTGGACGCGGGGCCCTGCTGCGTGCGGACGGTCAGGCCATCCAGCGGTCCGGCCGCGCGTCCCCGCGCCCCGTCCGGGACCGCTCCGCCTGCGCGGCCAGCAACGCGCGTGCCTCACCGGCCTCCCGCAGCCGGGCCCGCACCGTCTTGTTCGCGCCCGTGTCCACACACACGTCGGCGACGCCCCGGGCCCGCTCCCACGGCCCCTGCGTCATCCGCACGCTCTGCACCTTGGCGTGCGGCACCAGCGCCAGGCTCCGCCGCAGCAGCCCGGACCGGGCCGCGAACACCGCGTCCGTGACGGCGAGTCCGTAGCCCCGCCACCACAGGGGCACGCACCAGCGGGCGTTGCGCGGCGCGGGCGACAGGGCCGCGGCCTCCGGCACGCTCACCCCGGGCAGCACGCGCCCGATCACGTCCTCGGCGATCTCGCGCGGAGCCACCGGCACCAGCACGGAGTTGGACGAGCCCGCCACGTCCAGTTCCACGCGCACCCAGCCGCGCCGCCGCCACAGCAGCGGTTCCACGATCCGCACGGTCTGCACGCGCCCCGGCGGGACCGTCTCGTGGGCCCGGTCCAGCAGCCCGTGGTCGATGCGCAGCCCGTCGGGCGACTCGCCCACCGTCCAGTCGTACTCGGCGACGAACCGCCCCACGCTGCTCGCGCCCGCCGCGCCCAGCAGCGGCAGGGCGACCGCGAGGACCGTCCACAGGCTGTGGGTGAACAGCCACAGCACCGGCGGGACGACGAGCGCCGCGGCCAGCGACACCCAGGTGGCACCCGTCAGCACCAGCGACAGGGCGAGCACGCCGGGCGGCACCCGCAGCAGCCGCCGGGACGGGGCCTCGCCCACCTCGTGCGCGGTCTCGGGGGCGAAACCGGCCGCCCGGGCGAGCAGTTCGGCCCGCAGCGACCGGGCCTCATCGGCGCCGAGGAAGGCCAGTTCGTCCTTCTTGTCGGTGCCTATGACGTCGAGTTTGAGCTTGGACACGCCCGCGACCCGGGCCAGCAGCGGCTGGGTGACGTCGATGGCCTGGATCCGCTCCAGCCGGATGTGCGCGGTGCGCCGGAAGACGAGTCCGGTACGGATGCGCAGTTCGGTCTCGGTCACCGCGAAGTGCGTGAACCACCAGGAGCAGAAGCCGTAGAGGGCGGCGGCCGGGACGAGCACGGCGAGGCCGATCAGCAGGGTGGTCGTCGTCAGCCGGGTCAGATGGCGCTGCGCCCCGTCGGGGTCGTGCACGGTCCAGCCGATGAGCACGGCGACCGGTGCCCAGGCGCGGCGCAGCGGTGTGACGGGGTGCAGCCGCCGCTCGATGACCTCGACGGCCCCCGGTGAGGTCTCGGCGGCCCCGGGCGCCGTCACAGCCCCGCCGACCGGGCTTCGCCCAGCTCGGTGAGCCGGTCGCGCAGCCGTTCCGCCTCGGCCGGGTCCAGGCCGGGGATGGTCGCGTCGGTGGCCGCGGCGGCCGTGTGCAGTTGCACGCTGGCCAGCCCGAAGTGCCGTTCGACGGGCCCGGAGGTGACCTCGACCAGCTGCATCCGGCCGTAGGGCACGACCGTCTCCTCCCGCCACAGCACGCCACGGCTGATCAGCAGGTCGTCGGCGCGCTCGGCGTACCGCCAGGAACGCCAGTTGCGCTCGATCATCCCCCAGCCCCAGGCCATCAGCGCCAGCGGCGGCAGCGCGAAGGCGGCCCAGGCGGGCCCGGCCAGCAGCCCCGGCAGCAGCCCGGCGGCCAGGGCGATCAGCCCGAGCCACACCACCAGCAGCAGCCGGCGCATCCTCAGCAGGCCGGGCGGCAGCGCGATCCACACCGGCTCGACCCCGGCCGCCTCGACCGTGCCCCGCGGCCCGTCCGGTCCCGCCCCCTGCGCACTCCCCGTATCCATAGGGCCAGCGTACGTAGGAGAGACTGTGTCCATGACTCCTACGACGGAGACCATGGTCGGAATCGGCGGCGCCGCGGAGAGCACCGACATGGTGCTCAACATCGGGCCGCAGCACCCGTCCACCCATGGCGTGCTGCGGCTGAAGCTTGTCCTGGACGGCGAACGCATCAGGCACGCGGAGCCGGTGATCGGCTATATGCACCGCGGCGCGGAGAAGCTGTTCGAGGCGCGCGACTACCGCCAGATCATCATGCTCGCCAACCGCCACGACTGGCTGTCGGCGTTCTCCAACGAGCTGGGCGTGGTCCTCGCCGTGGAGCGGATGCTCGGCATGGAGGTGCCCGAGCGCGCGGTGTGGCTGCGCACCCTGCTGGCCGAGCTGAACCGGGTGCTCAACCACCTGATGTTCCTCGGCTCGTACCCGCTGGAGCTCGGCGGCATCACCCCGATCTTCTACGCCTTCCGGGAGCGCGAGGAGCTCCAGCACGTCATGGAGGAGGTCTCCGGCGGGCGGATGCACTACATGTTCAACCGGGTCGGCGGCCTCAAGGAGGACCTGCCGGCCGGGTGGACCACGCGCGCGCGTGCCTCCGTCGCCGATGTGCGCTCCCGGATGGACCGCTTCGACGACCTGGTGCTCGGCAACGAGATCTTCCGGGGCCGCACCCGGGGCGTGGGCGGGCTCACGCCGGAGGCCGTGCACGCCTACGGGGTGAGCGGGCCGATCGGGCGCGCCTCGGGCGTCGACTTCGACCTGCGCCGGGACGAGCCGTACCTCGCCTATGGCCAGCTCCAGGACACCCTGAAGGTGGTCACCCGGCAGGAGGGCGACTGCCTGGCCCGCTTCGAGTGCCTCCTGGAGCAGACGCACAACGCGCTGGACCTGGCCGACGCCTGCCTGGACCGGCTCGCCGAGCTGCCGCCCGGGCCGGTCAACCAGCGGCTGCCGAAGGTCCTGAAGGCGCCCGAGGGCCACACGTACGCCTGGACCGAGAACCCCCTCGGCATCAATGGCTACTACCTCGTCAGCAAGGGCGAGAAGACCCCGTACCGGCTGAAGCTGCGCTCGGCGTCGTACAACAACATCCAGGCGCTGACGGAGCTGCTGCCGGGGACGCTGGTGGCGGACATGGTGGCGATTCTGGGGTCGATGTTCTTCGTGGTCGGGGACATCGACAAGTAGGGCTCATTCCCGGAACGGGTCCGGGATCGCCACCGGCTGTACCAGCCAGCCGAAGTCGCCCAGCCCGCCCGCGGCGGTGAGCTCGGCGGCCTCTCCGGCACGCGCGAGGGCGCGCACGTACCCGGCGGGGTCGGTGGAGGCCAGCGTGAGCGGGGGGCGCGCGCCGGTCACGCCCAGGGCGCGCAGCGCCTCGTGCTGCGGAAGCACCCGCCCGCCGGGCAGCGCGCACGCGTCCAGGGCGACATGGGCGGTGAGGTCGCACGAGCCGTCCGGCACCGGTGTGGTCTCGCGGCCCCCGCGGAAGCCGGTGAGCGTCCCGAACGGCGGCCGGGTGCCCGCCGTGTGCGCGTAGTCCACGGCGACGGCGAGTCCCCGGACGACCGTCGCGACCGCCGCGGCCCAGGCCTCGTCGCGGGGCAGGCCGATCTCGGCCCGCAGTCCCTCCTCGCCGGGCAGCGGCCACCACCGCTCCAGCCACCGCGCCGCCTCCCCGCCCACCGGCTCACCGAGCCGCTCGGTGCCGTCCTCCCGGACCAGCACCCGCCGCGCGACGCCCGCGGCGTCCACCTCGGCGACCTCCACGGGGACGTTGTCCAGCCATTCGTTGGCGATCAGCAGCCCGGTCGTCCCCCGCGGGGGCTCGGCCAGCCACTCGATCCGGTGATCGAGCCCCGCGGGCCGCTCGGCGATCTCGACGGCGTACGCGCGCGTGCGGGCCGCCACATCGGCGGGGAGCGCGGTGAGCACCCCGCCGGCCAGCTCGCCCCGCCCGGCCGCCATGTCGACGAGATCCAGCGCCGCGGGCCGCCCCAGGGCCTCGTCGACCCGGCACAGCAGCCGGGCCACGGCCCCGGCGAACAGTGGCGAGGCGTGCACGGACGTCCGGAAATGTCCGGCCGGCCCCTCCGCGCGCCGGTAGAAGCCCCCCGGCGCGTACAGGGCGTCCTGCGCCGCCGCACGCCACCCGCGCCACTGGTCTCCGGTTCCCGCTGTCACCGGCCCAGGCTAAGCGCACGCAACGTACGCAACTCCACCTTGCGGAGTATGCGCGACGGGTACGGATCGGCCCTCCGGTTGACCCCTGCACCTATCCCGCTTCCCTACGCTGGGTTACGTGCAGCGCCTCTATGACTTCCTCCGCAGGCACCCGACGTGGGTCGACGGCACCTGGGCCGTCGTCCTCCTCGGGATGTCGCTGGTGGGCGGTGTGGGGGGCGGTTACGGACCTCCGGCCGCCGCCGTTCCGCTCGTCCTGCTGCTGTGCCTGGTGATCGCGCTGCGCCGGCGGATGCCGGAGAAGATGCTGCTGCTCGCGGCCGCGGCCGGGGTGGCCCAGCTGATCACCGACGTGGAGATCAGCCCTGCCGACTTCGCCATGCTCGTGATCGTCTACACGGTCGCCGCGGAGGGCGCGCGCTGGGCCTCCCGCTTCGCGCTGGGCGCCGGCCTGTGCGCGGCCCCCCTGGCCCAGGCGCGCTGGCCGAGCGACGAGACCTCCGTCTTCGGCAACATCGTCCTGACCGTCTTCATGGCCGTGCCCTTCGCCCTCGCCTGGGTGCTGGGCGACTCCATGCGCACCCGCCGCGCCTACTTCGCGCAGCTCGAGGAGCGGGCCGCCCGACTGGAGAAGGAGCGCGAGGCGCAGTCCAAGGTCGCCGTCGCCGCCGAACGCGCCCGCATCGCCCGCGAGTTGCACGACGTCGTCGCGCACAACGTCTCGGTGATGGTGGTCCAGGCCGACGGTGCCGCCTACGTCCTCGACGCCGCGCCCGACCAGGCCAAGAAGGCCCTGGAGACCATCTCCTCCACCGGCCGCCAGGCCCTCGCCGAGATGCGCCGCCTGCTGGGCGTGCTGCGCACCGGTGAGCACCAGGAGGCCGGCGAGTACGTGCCGCAGCCCGATGTGCGGCAGATCGAGGACCTCGTCGAGCAGTGCCGCGGTTCCGGACTGCCCGTCGACTTCAAGGTCGAGGGCACGCCCCGCCCGCTGCCCAGCGGCGTCGAGCTCACCGCCTACCGCATCGTGCAGGAGGCGCTCACCAACACCCGCAAGCACGGCGGCGCCAACGCGGGCGCGAGCGTGCGCCTGGTGTACTTCGACGACGGCCTCGGCCTGCTCGTCGAGGACGACGGCAAGGGCGCCCCGCACGAGCTGTACGAGGAGGGCGGGTTCGACGGTCAGGGCCACGGCCTGATCGGCATGCGCGAGCGGGTCGGTATGGTCGGCGGCACCCTGGACGCGGGCCCGCGCCCGGGCGGAGGATTCCGCATCAGTGCCCTGCTGCCGCTCAAACCCGCGCACTGACACCGGCACACGCCCCTTGCTGACACCTGTAACGACCCTTAGGGAAGAGGACCGATGGCGATCCGCGTGATGCTCGTCGACGACCAGGTGCTGCTGCGCACCGGGTTCCGGATGGTGCTCGCCGCCCAGCCGGACATGGAGGTCGTCGCGGAGGCGGGCGACGGTGTCGAGGCCCTCCGGGAACTGCGCACGGCCGAGGTCGACGTGGTGCTGATGGACGTCCGCATGCCGAAGCTCGACGGGGTGGAGACGACCCGGCGGATCTGCGCGGACACCGACCCGCCGAAGGTGCTCATCCTGACCACCTTCGACCTCGACGAGTACGCCTTCTCCGGGCTGAAGGCGGGCGCCTCCGGCTTCATGCTCAAGGACGTGCCGCCGGCCGAGCTGCTGGCCGCGATCAGGGCCGTGCACAGCGGTGACGCCGTCGTCGCGCCCTCCACCACCCGGCGGCTCCTGGACCGCTTCGCGCCCATGCTGCCGGGCACCAAGCAGCCCCAGCACAAGGAGCTGGAGCGGCTCACCGAACGCGAGCGCGAGGTCATGGGGCTGGTCGCGCAGGGCCTGTCCAACGGTGAGATCGCGGCGCGGCTGGTGCTGTCGGAGGCGACCGTGAAGACGCACGTGGGCCGCATCCTGACCAAGCTGGGCCTCAGGGACCGGGTGCAGGTCGTGGTGCTGGCCTACGAGACGGGGCTGGTGCGGGCCGGCGGGCACGGCTGACCCGCCCGCCCGGGCCCGCTACCTGAGGATCCCTCCAGGGACTCGCTGCCGAGCAGGGTCACCAAGGTCACGTCCAGCTGGTGCGGGAGCAGCGGCCGCGGCGGCGGGTGATCAGGCCCGCCTGGTCCACCGCGCCCGCTTGCTCGGCGAGCCCGCCCGGGCCGCGCCGGGCACCCACGACCGGCCGGTGGTACGGGAGCCCACCGCGCCCGCTTGCTCGGCGAGCCCGCCCGGCCCGCGCCGGGCACCCACGACCGGCCGGTGGTACGGGAGCGGCGCGACGAACGGCGCTTCCGTGGGGTCCTGGCGGGCCGCCAGGACCGCTGCCGTTCCGGGAGGCCGTGTGGCGGTGGCGGTGGCGCCGCCTTACCCGTCCCGCTCCGGCAGCCGGGCCACGAACTCGGCCACCGCCGCCTTCACGTCCTCGGCGGTCCACTCCAGTCCTTCGGCCCGCACATGCACCTCCGTGAACGCCAGCCCGGGGCCGCCCCGCTCCCAGCCGCTGCCGAAAAGGACGACCCCCGTCTCCTCGGCCGCGCGGACCGCCGCCTCCGCGAGGACGTCCGGCTCGTAGGGCAGCCACACCTGGAAGTCGTGGGTGTGCGGCGCCTCCGGATGCACGCGCGCCCACGGCACCCCGGCCGCCGCGAACCCCTCGCGCATCGCGGCGGCCACCAGGCGCGCGTGCACCACGTACTCCGGCAGCCGGGGCAGTTGCCGCTCCAGCCCGACCAGCGCCGACAGCACCGTGGGGAACTGCTGGAAGACCATCCCGCCGTACCGGTGCCGCCAGGTCTTCGCCTCCTCGACGAACTCCCTCGGACCCGCGAGCGCCGCGCCCCCGAACGCCTCCAGGGACTTGTAGAACGACACGTAGACGCTGTCGGCCAGGCCCGCGATCTCCTCCAGGGGCCGGCCGAAGTGGACCGTGGACTCCCACAGCCGGGCCCCGTCGAAGTGCACGACCGCGTCCCGTTCCCGCGCGGCCTCCACGACCGCGGTGAGCTCCTCCCAGGTGGGCAGCAGGAAACCGGCGTCCCTGAGGGGCAGTTCCAGCATCAGCGCCCCGAAGGGCTCCTCGAAGTCGCGCACCTCCGCGGCGGTCGGCAGCCGCGGCTCGCTCGTCAGCCGTACCGGGCGCAGACCGCCGACCTCGCTGAACGCGTTCCGCTCGTGCACCTCGGGATGGCTGAGCGCGTGCAGGGCGACCGTCGGGTTCCCGGTGCGGCCGGCCCAGCAGCGCAGGGCCACCTGCTGGGCCATCGTGCCCGTCGGGAAGAACGCGGCGGCCTCGGTGCCGAGCAGCCCGGCCACCTTCGTCTCCAGCGCCTCGACGACACCGCCGCCGTACAGGTCGGACAGTTCGTCCAGGTCGTGCACGCCCGCCGCCTCCTCCAGCACCGCCAGGCGTTCCCGGAGGGTGCGGTGGAAGCCGAAGCGCGCGAACACGCGCCGTGCCGCGCGGTGGGCGGCCAGCCGCCGCTCCCGCAGTCGTGCCCCCCGGTCCTCGTCCGCCCGCCGTCCGTCCGGCTGCCCGTCCTGTTCCGCTGTTGTGTCGGTCATGGCCGGATCCTCCCTCGCCCGCGCGTCGCCGGGCATCCGCATTTCGCTACGCCCTCCCGGGAACGCCGCACGGGCGTGCACAGCCTGTGGACGACCGAACGCCCCTCGAACCGATCGCGTTAACATGACGAGAAATCGTCCGGTACCCGGAGCGGACTGGAACGGGAAGGCCGTCGTCGAGTGAACACAACCCCACAGCCAGACCCCAAGGACCGCCCCGCGCGGCTCACCGTCGGCGTCGTCGGCGCCGGCCGTGTCGGCCCCGCCCTGGCGGCGTCCCTGCAGCTCGCCGGTCACCGCCCGGTCGCCGTCTCGGCGGTCTCGGAGACCTCCCGGCGCCGGGCCGCGCAACTGCTGCCCGAGGTGCCGGTGATGCCGCCCGCCGAGGTCCTGAAGCGGGCCGACCTGGTGCTGCTGACCGTTCCCGACGACGCCCTGCCCGAGCTGGTCACCGGTCTCGCCGACACCGGGTCCGTGCGGCCCGGGCAGCTGCTCGTCCACACCTCCGGCCGGTACGGCGCGCGGGTGCTCGACCCCGCCCTGCGCGCGGGCGCCCTGCCGCTGGCCCTGCACCCCGCGATGACCTTCACCGGCACCCCCGTGGACGTCCAGCGGCTGGCCGGCTGCTCCTTCGGCGTCACCGCCCCCGAGGAGCTGCGCCTGGCCGCCGAGGCCCTGGTCATCGAGATGGGCGGCGAACCGGAGTGGATCGCCGAGGAGAACCGGCCGCTCTACCACGCGGCGCTCGCCCTGGGCGCGAACCACCTGGTCACGCTGGTCGCCCAGTCCATGGAGCTGCTGATCGCGGCCGGGGTGTCGGCCCCCGACCGGATGCTCGGCCCGCTGCTCGGCGCGGCCCTGGACAACGCCCTGCGCTCCGGCGACGCCGCCCTGACCGGCCCGGTCGCACGCGGGGACGCGGGCACGGTCGCCGCGCACGTCACCGAGCTGCGCCGGCACGCCCCGCAGACCGTCGCCGGTTATCTGGCGATGGCCCGCGCGACCGCCGACCGGGCCCTGGCCCACGGCCTGCTGAAGCCGGAACTCGCCGAGGACCTCCTCGGGGTACTCGCCACCGGGACCGACGGCACCGAAGGGGGCGCCCGATGACCACCACCCTGCTGCGCACCGCGGGTGAACTGCGGGCACGCACGCGTGCGGGTCGCCGCGCCGTGGTGATGACCATGGGCGCCCTGCACGAGGGCCACGCCACGCTGATCCGCACCGCGCGCGGCATCGCCGGGCCGGACGGAGAGGTCGTCGTCACCGTCTTCGTCAACCCGCTGCAGTTCGGCGAGGGGGAGGACCTCGACCGTTACCCGCGCACCCTGGACGCCGACATCAAGCTCGCCGAACAATCGGGCGCCGACGTGGTGTTCGCCCCCGCCGTGGACGAGGTGTATCCCGGCGGCGAGCCCCAGGTCCGCATCACCGCCGGCCCCATGGGCGAGCGCCTGGAGGGCTCCTCCCGTCCCGGCCACTTCGACGGCATGCTCACCGTCGTCGCCAAGCTGCTGCACCTCACGCGCCCCGACGTCGCCCTGTACGGGCAGAAGGACGCCCAGCAGCTCGCCCTGATCCGCCGCATGGTGCGGGACCTGAACTTCGGCGTGGAGATCGTCGGTGTGCCCACCGTCCGCGAGGAGGACGGCCTGGCCCTGTCCAGCCGCAACCGCTACCTCTCGGCCGCCGAGCGGCGCACCGCCCTCGCCCTGTCCGGTGCTCTGTTCGCGGGCCGGGACCGGCATGCCGCGCAGGAGGCGCTGCGCGCCCGGGCCCGCGAAGTACCCGCCACACAGGCGCGTGCCGAGGCCCTCAGCGCCATAGGGGAGTCCCGCGCGGCGGCCGACGCGCACGCCGTGGCGACGGCCGTCCCGGGCGGCCCGGCGGCCGTACGCGCGGCCGCCCGCCAGCTCCTCGACGAGGCCGCCCGCCTCGATCCGCCGCTCGCCCTGGACTACCTCGCCCTGGTCGACCCCTCGGACTTCACCGAGATCGGGGACGACTTCACCGGCGACGCCGTCCTCGCCGTCGCCGCCCGGATCGGCACGACCCGGCTGATCGACAACATCCCCCTCACCTTCGGAAGCTTCGGAGCCGCCTCGTGACCACCACAGGCATACGACTGCACGCGCCCGCCCCCGGGTGGTCCATCGCCGCGGACGTGGTCGTCGTCGGCTCCGGCGTCGCGGGCCTGACCGCCGCCCTGCGCTGCGAGGCCGCGGGCCTGCGGACGGTCGTCGTCACCAAGGCCCGTCTCGACGACGGCTCCACCCGCTGGGCGCAGGGCGGCATCGCCGCGGCCCTCGGCGACGGCGACACCCCCGAGCAGCACCTGGACGACACCCTGGTCGCGGGTGCGGGCCTGTGCGACGAGGACGCCGTCCGCCTGCTGGTCACCGAGGGCCCCGACGCCGTACGCCGCCTCATCGAGACCGGCGCCCGGTTCGACGAGTCCGAGGGCGAGCTGGCACTGACCCGCGAGGGCGGCCACCACCGCCGCCGCATCGCCCACGCGGGCGGCGACGCCACCGGCGCCGAGATCTCCCGCGCCCTGGTCGAGGCCGTCCGCGCGCGGGGCATGCGCACCGTCGAGAACGCGCTCGTCCTGGACCTCCTCACGGACGCCGAGGGCCGCACCGCCGGCGTGAGCCTGCACGTCATGGGAGAGGGCCAGCACGACGGCGTCGGGGCCGTCCACGCCCCCGCGGTGGTCCTCGCGACCGGCGGCATGGGCCAGGTCTTCTCGGCGACCACCAACCCGTCGGTGTCGACGGGCGACGGCGTGGCGCTCGCGCTGCGGGCGGGCGCGGAGGTCAGCGACCTGGAGTTCGTCCAGTTCCACCCGACCGTGCTGTTCCTCGGCCCGGACGCGGAGGGCCAGCAGCCCCTGGTCTCCGAGGCCGTGCGCGGCGAGGGTGCCCACCTGATCGACGCCGACGGCGTGCGCTTCATGGTCGGGCAGCACGAACTCGCCGAACTCGCCCCCCGTGACATCGTCGCCAAGGGCATCATGCGCCGCATGCAGGAGCAGGACGCCGAGCACATGTTCCTCGACGCCCGTCACTTCGGCGCCCAGATGTGGGAACACCGCTTCCCGACGATCCTCGCCGCCTGCCGCGCCCACGGCATCGACCCGGTCACCACCCCCGTCCCGGTCGCCCCGGCCGCCCACTACGCCTCCGGCGGCGTACGCACCGACTCCCACGGCCGGACCACCGTCCCCGGCCTGTACGCGTGCGGCGAGGTCGCCTGCACCGGTGTGCACGGCGCCAACCGGCTGGCGTCCAACTCCCTGCTCGAAGGCCTCGTCTACGCCGAGCGCATCGCGGCCGACATCGCGGCGAACGGCCTCCAGGCGCGCGTGCCCGAGCCGGTCCCGCACCCGGAGATCCCCGAGCACCCCCTGCAGACCTCCGAGGCACGCTTCGCGATCCAGCGGATCATGACGGGCGGTGCGGGCGTCCTGCGCTCGGCCGGGTCCCTCGGCAAGGCCGCCGACCAGCTCCAGCGACTGCACACCGACGCCCGGGAAGCCCTCGCCGAGAACGGCAAGACGGCCGAGGCCGGCGTCGACACCTGGGAGGCCACCAACCTCCTGTGCGTGGCCAGGGTCCTGGTCGCCGCCGCCCTGCTGCGGGAGGAGACCCGGGGCTGCCACTGGCGCGAGGACCGCCCCGAGCGCGACGACACCACCTGGCGCCGCCACATCGTCGTGCGCCTCAATCCGGACCGCACGCTGGCCGTGCACACCACGGACGCCACACACTTCCCCGCAACCCTCCCCACCCAGGCCCACCAGGAGCAGTGACCGACGTGAGCACCCCCGACCTTCCCCTCGCCTCCTCCGGAGGCTGCTCAGACGGCTGCGCCTGCGGCGCGGACGACGAGACGTACCTGGAGTGCGGCCTGGACCCCGCACTCGCCCGGCTCCTGGCCGACGCCGGCCTCGACCCCGTCGAGGTCGAGGACATCGCCAACGTGGCCCTCCAGGAGGACCTCGCCCACGGCGTGGACGTGACCACGGTCGCGACCATCCCCGAGGACGCGGTGGCCACCGCCGACTTCACCGCCCGCGAGGCGGGCACGGTGGCCGGCCTGCGTATCGCCGAGGCGGTCATCTCGGTGGTCTGCGAGGAGGAACTCGAGATCGAGCGCCATGCCGAGGACGGCGACCGCGTCGAAGCGGGCCGCAAGCTCCTCTCCGTCACCACCCGCACCCGCGACCTCCTCACGGCCGAGCGCAGCGCGCTGAACATCCTGTGCCGCCTGTCGGGCATCGCGACCGCCACGCGCGCGTGGGCGGACGTCCTGGACGGCACGAAGGCCGAGGTCCGCGACACCCGCAAGACCACCCCGGGCCTGCGCTCCCTGGAGAAGTACGCGGTCCGCTGCGGCGGCGGCGTCAACCACCGCATGTCCCTCTCGGACGCCGCCCTGGTCAAGGACAACCACGTGGTCGCCGCGGGCGGTGTCGCCCAGGCGTTCCAGGCGGTCCGCGAACGCTTCCCGGACGTCCCCATCGAGGTCGAGGTCGACACCCTGCACCAGCTCCGCGAGGTCCTGGACGCCGGGGCCGACCTGATCCTGCTGGACAACTTCACGCCCGCCGAGTGCGCGGAGGCCGTCGAGATCGTCCAGGGCCGCGCCGTCCTGGAGGCCTCGGGCCGCCTGACCCTCGCCAACGCCAAGGCGTACGCGGACACCGGCGTCGACTATCTCGCCGTCGGCGCCCTCACCCACTCCTCGCCGATCCTGGACATCGGCCTGGACCTTCGGCCGGCGGAGTAGGCGGGATACGGGTCATGCTGCTCACGATCGACGTCGGAAACACCCACACCGTCCTCGGCCTGTTCGACGGCGACGAGATCGTCGAACACTGGCGCATCTCCACGGACGCCCGCCGCACCGCCGACGAACTGGCGGTCCTCCTCCAGGGCCTGATGGGCATGCACCCGCTCCTCGGCGACGAGCTGGGCGACGGCATCGACGGCATCGCCATCTGCGCGACCGTCCCCTCGGTCCTGCACGAGCTCCGCGAGGTGACGCGGCGCTATTACGGCGACGTGCCCGCCATCCTCGTCGAGCCGGGCGTCAAGACGGGCGTCCCGATCCTCATGGACAACCCCAAGGAGGTCGGCGCCGACCGCATCATCAACGCGGTCGCGGCGGTCGAGCTCTACGGCGGCCCCGCCATCGTCGTCGACTTCGGCACGGCGACGACGTTCGACGCGGTCAGCGCGCGGGGGGAGTACGTCGGCGGGGTCATCTCGCCCGGCATCGAGATCTCCGTGGAGGCCCTGGGCGTCCGCGGCGCCCAGCTCCGCAAGATCGAGGTGGCCCGGCCCCGCAGCGTCATCGGCAAGAACACGGTCGAGGCGATGCAGTCGGGCGTCATCTACGGCTTCGCCGGCCAGGTCGACGGGGTGGTCAACCGCATGGCCCGCGAGCTGTCGGAGGAGCCCGAGGACGTCACCGTCATCGCGACGGGCGGCCTCGCGCCGCTGGTCCTGGGCGAGTCGTCGGTGATCGACGAGCACGAGCCGTGGCTGACGCTGATCGGGCTGCGGCTGGTGTACGAGCGGAACGTCTCCCGGATGTGAGCCGCCGCGGGCCCCGTCCCCGGCCCCGCCGCCCGACGGGGGCCGGGGCGTCCCGCCCCCCGTCGCGGACGTGCCGGAGACGGCCCGCCCCCGCCGCGGACGTGACGCCCGCCGCGAGCCGCCCCCGTCGCGGACGTGACGCCCGCCGCGAGCCGCCCCCGCCGCGGACGTGACGCCCGCCGCGAGCCGCCCCCGTCGCGGACGTGACGCCCGCCGCGGGCCGCCACGCCCGCGGCAGGGCCGACGGGACGGCGTAGTCCCGCCCGTTCCGTGTGATCCGGCCCGGGAGTCCCCCCGTGTCGGGCACCGCAGGGCTGCCTTCCGGGGGCGAGCGGCGTCAGGGGTGTCCTGGGCCGGGATGGCATAGTCCCGTCCGTTCCGTGTGATCCGGCCCCGGAGTCCCTCCGCGTCGGGCGTCGCAGGGCCAGCCCTGCGGGGCGGGGCGGCGCGAGGCGGTGTCGGGGGCGTTGTGGGCGGGGCTGGTGTAGTCCCGCAGCGTTCCGTGTGATCCGTCCCCGGGGTCCCTCCGCGTCGGGCGCCGCAGGGCCTGCCCTGCCCTGCGGGGCGGGGCGGCGCGAGGCGGTGTCGGGGGCGTTGTGGGCGGGGCTGGTGTAGTCCCGCAGCGTCCCGTGTCATCCGTCCCCGGGGTCCCTCCGGTCGGGCGCCGCAGGGCCAGCCCTGCGGGGCGGGGCGGCGCGAGGCGGTGTCGGGGGCGTTGTGGGCGGCGTTGGTGTAGTCCCGCAGCGTCTCGTGTCATCCGTCCCCGGGGTCCCTCTGCGCCGGGTGCCGCAGGGCCTGCCCTCCGGGGGGCGCCCCGGGAGGGACGGCGTAGTCCCGTCCGTCCCCGCGAAGTCCCGTCCGCCCCGCGACATCCCGCCCCGGAGTCCCCCGCGCCCGGATGCCGCAGGGTCTGCTCTCCGAGGGCGACGCCGTGTCGGGGCGCCCCGGGAGGGACGGCGAAGTCCCGTCCCCCTGGGCGGGACGGCGAAGTCCCGTCCCCCTGGGCGGGACGGGTGGTCCTGCGCGCCACACCCGCCCCCTATGTCGAATTTGTCTGATTAGCGCGTATCGTCGCCACATGCCCACGCCATACGGATCCCGCGGCGGCATGGCGTTCGGCGTGGAGGAGCTGCGTGTGCTCCGCCGCGCTCTCGCCCTCGCCCTCCACCCCACCCCCGCCTCGGCCGACGACGTTCAGGACTGCCTCCGCCTCGCAGAGTCGCTCGACGAGGTGATGCGGGAGGGGGCCAGGCTGCGCGCCTTCCTCGTGGCCGACCTGGGCCGCTACCGCGCCGCCCTGCCCGGTGCCGCCGCCGGCTACCTCGCACTCCTGGACGAGGCGCTGGGCGCCGGCTACCGGCCCCTCCCCGACGACCTCGCCGCCCTGAATGCCCTGCGCGGCAACCCCACCGCGGCGGCCCTGCTGGACCGCTGCGTGGTCACGCCCGTCACCGCCGCCGCCGTCCCCGCGGCCGCCGTCCCGGGCTCCCGTGCCCGCCTCCTGGCCCTCCCGGGAGGCCGCCGCGCCCCCGTCGGCGCCGCCGGGAACGGCCCGGACGAGCAGCCCGAGAAGAAGCCCGCTCGCAAACCGGCCGCCCCGAAGCCCGCCCCGGCCCCGTCCCCCGCGCCCGCCCCGGGCGCCCCGAAGCCCTCCCGTCCGATCCCCACCCCCGGTGAGGTCTTCCCGCGCCGCAAGCCCACTCCGCCGCCCCCGGCGAACCCCCAGCAGCTCGCCGCGGGCTGACGTGGCTACCCTGGATCCATGGACTACGTCTCCGCGCTCCTGCCCCCGGCCGTCATGGCCGTCTTCTTCGTCGGCGTGATCCGGGTGATCGTGAAGACCCAGGGCGGCGCCAACAAGGCCAAGGAGGACGCGGCCGTGGACGCCGCTCTCGCACGCGTGGAGGGCGCCCGCCGGCCCGGCGTCACGCCGCCGAAGGCCGAAGCCTGACCTCATCCTCCGAGGGCGTACGACTCGGCGGGCCCGCACCCCGCGGCGCCCGCACTTCCGGGTCGTACGCCCTTTTTGTTCCCGTTCGCCGGTGAAGCGCACGTCCGCCACGCCATTACCGGGATCTCCCACTATTGTTCTGAGCTGTGCCTCGCCCATTGGGAGAACTCGAAGACGCGGTCATGTCGCGGGTGTGGAAGTGGAACCGCCCGGTGACCGTTCGAGAAGTCCTGGAAGATCTTCAGAAGGAGCGGTCCATCGCGTACACCACCGTGATGACCGTTTTGGACAATCTCCATCAGAAGGGCTGGGTGCGCCGCGAGGCGGAAGGCCGCGCCTATCGATATGAGGCGGTCTCCACCCGCGCCGCCTACGCGGCCGCCCTGATGAACGACGCCTGGTCCCAGAGCGACAACCCCGCCGCCGCTCTCGTCGCCTTCTTCGGCATGATGAGCGAGGAACAGCGGCGGTACCTCAGCGATGCCGTACGCATCGTCCAGGGCCCGGAAACCCGGGAACCGACCGAACCGTCGGAATCCGCAGAACCGGCCGAACGAGCGGAACCCCGGGAAGGACCCCCGGAGAACCCCGCCTCCGCTCGGGGCCACGGCGGGCGATAGCGTCCCGTCATGTCCGCGAAGAGCCCCGAAGTCACCGCAAAAGCCATCACCGTCCGACGGGCCCGCACCAGCGATGTCCCGGCCGTGCGCCGCCTCCTCGACGCCTACGTCCGCGGCGGCATCCTGCTCGACAAAGCAACGGTGACGCTTTACGAGGACATCCAGGAGTTCTGGGTCGCGGAACGGGACGACAACGCCGAGGTCGTCGGCTGCGGCGCGCTGCACGTGATGTGGGAAGACCTCGCGGAAGTCCGCACTCTCGCGGTGAAGCCGGGCCTGAAGGGTGCGGGCGTCGGACACCGGGTGCTGGAGAAGTTGCTGCAGACCGCCCGCTGGCTCGGTGTTCGCCGCGTTTTCTGTCTGACCTTCGAAGTCGACTTCTTCGGCAAGCACGGCTTCGTGGAGATCGGTGAGACGCCCGTCGACACGGATGTCTACGCGGAGCTGCTGCGTTCCTATGACGAGGGCGTCGCGGAGTTCCTGGGACTCGAACGAGTGAAACCGAACACCTTGGGCAACAGCCGGATGCTTCTGCATCTGTGATCGTCGGCCGCAAGTCACTCGCAAGAGGACCGCTCGGTTCGTCACGGCATATTCGCTGCGCCCGCCCCTGCCCAGGTGCCCTATGTCCGAAACGCGCACGTTTCCGGACGGAGCCCGGGCGGCCGGTCTCTGCCGGGGGTTTGTGTTTTTCCGGCAAAAGCGGTTTGCTTTCCGACGTACTGCAGTACTGCATATAACAGGGGACGGCGATACGGCGGACGCCGGCTCACCCCGGTCCTGAAGATATCGATGAAAGGAAATCCGGTGGCACAGAAGGTTCAGGTCCTTCTTGTCGACGACCTCGACGGTGGCGAGGCTGACGAGACCGTGACGTTCGCGCTGGACGGCAAGACGTACGAGATCGATCTCACCACCGCCAATGCGGACAAGCTCCGTGGCCTTCTCGAGCCTTACGTGAAGGGCGGTCGTCGTACCGGAGGCCGTGCTTCGGGCGGGCGTGGAAAGACGCGCGCGGCTGCGAGCGGCAGCCAGGACACCGCGGCGATCCGCGCCTGGGCGAAGGAGAACGGCTACGAGGTCAACGACCGCGGCCGTGTTCCCGCGACCATCCGCGAGGCTTACGAGAAGGCCAACGGCTGAACAGCGGCACTACCGACCCTGCGCACGCATGGCCGGCGGCTGGGCGCTCGCGCGCCGCAGCCGGACCCGGTGGCAGTGGGTCGCCACCGTGTTCACCAGCCGCACGAGATCGGGGGCGTACCCAGCGCCCCCCAGCGCCGACAGCGTCGGCAGCGAGGCCTCGACCTCGCATCCCGGCTCGGGGGGCCGCAGCCACACGGCGGCCCCCTGGGAACCGACCCGTCCCGGAAGGCCGGGTGGCAGCGCGTCCCCGAGCGGTGCGCGTGCGCCGGGGAGTGAGGGGGCCCGCGTCTTGCAGGGCACAACGGCGTTCGGGCCGCAGGGCGCCGGCACCGCCCGCTGCTCGTCGGGCACCGAGGGCGACGGCGCCTCGATGAGGCCGCCCGCACCGATCGGCACCAGGTCCAGCGGCAGGGACCCCCAGTCGAGCCACTCCAGCAGCCCGGGAATCTCCTCCGCGCTGCCCGCGGCCACCAGGAGCAGCATCCGGTCGCCGTGCAGGGCGACGGGAGAGCCCGCCGCCGAGCGCCGCAGGGCCGCGTGCCCCGCCTCCGCCGGCACGTCCAGGACGTCGTACCGCACCCCCACCACCAGCCGCGGCGGTTCGCCGGGCACCGTCGGCCACCCCAGTTCGTTCTCGTACCACCGCCGGACCTGACCGCTCGCGCCGGACGGGTCGAGCGGCCGGCGGGGGAGCGGCACGAGCGGGGTCGCGGACGCGATCACGGGGGGAGAGGTCTGGAACATGCCAAGCGCAACAGACGGAAGGGCATGCGGGTTACGCTGGGTGGCGCCCCGCCCGCACAGAGTCGCGAAACTGGGGCGTGCGCGGGGTGCGGGGAGGCGCAAGGTTGTTCGCCCGTAGCGGAGGGGACGGGGGTGCTCGGCATGGACTTCCGGCCCGTACGGGTAAGACATCCCTAGTGGGAGGGGGCGACACGCAGGAAAGGACGTCTCACGTTCGCCATCGGCGTACTGGCGAGTGGGGTATCTGCCTGGCCTGCGGGAACATCGTCTCGCACCATCGGGTTGGAGCAGATGTCGGCGTTCGGGGTCAGGAGGCCAAGGACGGTGTCGGCAGTTGGAATGAGCGGTCCCCGCTCGCGGGACTAAGCTGCGGAAGGACAGGGAGGGGAAGTTCCCCCCACTGCCTGACCGCTCTGAGGAGCGATTAACGATGTTCGAGAGGTTCACCGACCGCGCGCGGCGGGTTGTCGTCCTGGCTCAGGAAGAAGCCCGGATGCTCAACCACAACTACATCGGCACTGAGCACATCCTCCTGGGCCTGATCCACGAGGGTGAAGGTGTCGCCGCCAAGGCCCTTGAGAGCCTCGGGATTTCGCTCGAGGCGGTCCGCCAGCAGGTGGAGGAGATCATCGGCCAGGGCCAGCAGGCCCCGTCCGGCCACATCCCCTTCACCCCCCGTGCCAAGAAGGTCCTGGAGCTGTCGCTCCGCGAGGCCCTTCAGCTGGGCCACAACTACATCGGCACGGAGCACATCCTGCTCGGCCTGATCCGCGAGGGCGAGGGCGTCGCCGCCCAGGTCCTCGTCAAGCTGGGCGCAGATCTGAACCGCGTGCGGCAGCAGGTCATCCAGCTGCTCTCCGGATACCAGGGCAAGGAGACCGCCGCCGCGGGCGGTCCTGCCGAGGGCACGCCCTCCACGTCCCTGGTCCTCGACCAGTTCGGCCGGAACCTCACCCAGGCCGCTCGTGAGTCCAAGCTCGACCCGGTCATCGGGCGCGAGAAGGAGATCGAGCGGGTCATGCAGGTGCTGTCCCGCCGTACCAAGAACAACCCGGTGCTGATCGGTGAGCCCGGCGTCGGCAAGACCGCCGTCGTCGAGGGCCTCGCCCAGGCCATCGTCAAGGGCGAGGTGCCCGAGACCCTCAAGGACAAGCACCTCTACACCCTGGACCTCGGCGCCCTGGTCGCCGGTTCCCGCTACCGCGGTGACTTCGAGGAGCGCCTGAAGAAGGTCCTCAAGGAGATCCGCACCCGCGGCGACATCATCCTGTTCATCGACGAGCTCCACACGCTGGTCGGTGCGGGTGCCGCCGAGGGCGCCATCGACGCGGCTTCCATCCTGAAGCCGATGCTGGCCCGCGGTGAGCTCCAGACCATCGGCGCGACCACGCTCGACGAGTACCGCAAGCACCTGGAGAAGGACGCGGCCCTCGAGCGCCGCTTCCAGCCCATCCAGGTCGCGGAGCCGTCCCTGCCGCACACGATCGAGATCCTCAAGGGTCTGCGTGACCGGTACGAGGCCCACCACCGCGTCTCCATCACCGACGAGGCGCTGGTCCAGGCCGCCACCCTGGCCGACCGGTACATCTCGGACCGCTTCCTGCCGGACAAGGCGATCGACCTGATCGACGAGGCCGGTTCCCGGATGCGCATCCGCCGGATGACCGCGCCGCCGGACCTGCGCGAGTTCGACGAGAAGATCGCCGGCGTCCGCCGCGACAAGGAGTCCGCGATCGACTCGCAGGACTTCGAGAAGGCCGCCTCCCTGCGCGACAAGGAGAAGCAGCTCCTGGCCGCCAAGGCCAAGCGCGAGAAGGAGTGGAAGGCCGGCGACATGGATGTCGTCGCCGAGGTCGACGGCGAGCTGATCGCCGAGGTCCTCGCGACGGCCACCGGCATCCCGGTCTTCAAGCTGACCGAGGAGGAGTCCAGCCGTCTGCTCCGCATGGAGGACGAGCTCCACAAGCGGGTCATCGGCCAGGTCGACGCCGTCAAGGCGCTGTCGAAGGCGATCCGCCGTACGCGTGCCGGTCTGAAGGACCCCAAGCGCCCCGGTGGCTCGTTCATCTTCGCCGGCCCGTCCGGTGTGGGTAAGACGGAGCTGTCCAAGGCGCTCGCGGAGTTCCTCTTCGGCGACGAGGACGCGCTGATCTCCCTCGACATGTCGGAGTTCAGCGAGAAGCACACGGTCTCGCGTCTCTTCGGTTCGCCCCCCGGCTACGTGGGCTACGAGGAGGGCGGCCAGCTGACGGAGAAGGTCCGCCGCAAGCCGTTCTCGGTCGTCCTGTTCGACGAGGTCGAGAAGGCCCACCCGGACATCTTCAACTCGCTGCTGCAGATCCTGGAGGACGGTCGCCTGACCGACTCCCAGGGCCGGGTCGTGGACTTCAAGAACACGGTCATCATCATGACGACCAACCTCGGCACCCGGGACATCTCCAAGGGCTTCAACCTGGGCTTCGCGGCCCAGGGTGACACCAAGTCCAACTACGAGCGCATGAAGAACAAGGTCTCGGACGAGCTCAAGCAGCACTTCCGGCCCGAGTTCCTCAACCGCGTCGACGACGTGGTCGTCTTCCCGCAGCTCAGCCAGGACGACATCCTCAAGATCGTCGACCTGATGATCGACAAGGTCGACGAGCGCCTGAAGGACCGGGACATGGGCATCGAGCTCTCCCAGTCGGCCAAGGAGCTGCTGTCCAAGAAGGGTTACGACCCGGTGCTGGGTGCGCGTCCGCTGCGTCGCACCATCCAGCGCGAGATCGAGGACTCGCTGTCGGAGAAGATCCTCTTCGGCGAGCTGCGCCCCGGTCACATCGTGGTCGTGGACACGGAGGGCGAGGGCGAGACCAAGACCTTCACCTTCCGCGGCGAGGAGAAGGCGGCTCTCCCGGACGTCCCGCCGATCGAGCAGGCGGCGGGTGGCTCGGGTCCGAACCTGAGCAAGGACGCGTGAGCCTGCGGGGACGCTCCTGACACCAATGTGGGGCCACTGCCTTCGGGCGGTGGCCCCACGTCGTGCTCAGCCCGGCCGGTCCGTCGGCCGCCCCTGTGCACCGGCTCTTGCCTCAGCGCGGTTCCAGGGTGAGGTCCGCGTCCGGGAAGAGTGGCGGCCCGCTCCCGGCCCGCCCGGGTGGAAGAGCTTCTTCTTCAGCGGCGGGGCGACCAGCGAGGTCGCCGGCTCGCCGCCGAGTACCGTCGGATTCCAGCCGCCTCACCCCCGTGATCACGTGAACGGGGGCGAGACGGCCCGCGGTGGACCGGGCCGGTCAGGAAAGCTGCCCGCCGTAGTCCGGCAGCTTGTACGTCTTCTCGGCGTGGCCGCCGGACAGGTCGGTGGCGCTGTTGCCGATGTTCGCGATGATCGTGTAACCCTTGCGCTCGATGTCGACGCGCTGGGCCGTCTTGTAGTCGGCGACGTTCTTGAAGAGGTCGATGAAGTTGCGGACGTAGAGCCCCGAGACCTGGTAGCCGGTCTGCTTCAGGTTGTACTGGGTGAACGAGGCGATGATGTCCGGGCGGGCGGTCACGAAGAACAGGGCGACCCCGCGCTCCTGCGCGTATCTGGCGGCCTCCAGGACCGGTTTGTTGGCCGGCTGGGGGTAGCTGAAGCCGAAGTCGGTCTCCAGCGCCGTGTTGTCGATGTCCAGGACGATCGCCTGCTTCTCGCCGGGCTTCGTGGCCGCGATCCGCTGCTTCAGATAGGGCAGCGCCTGGTCCATCACGGCCTGGCAGTCCTTCTGCCAGGTGCCGTAGTCGACGTCGGCCGCCGCGGCCGTGGCGGCGGCCGTGGAGGCGCGGGTGGCGGTCGTGGCGTCGGCCGGTGCGGCCATCGCCACCAGGGCTGCCGCCGAGGCGGCGGTCACTGATGCACGGCGCAACCAGGGGCGTCGGATCTGCATGTCGTGGGGGTCCTCTCACGTCCGTGACGCTGCCAACATGTCGTGTGCATGCTCGTGCTCGAGGGTGGCGCGAGGGGAACCGTAGGGTTACCGGACGGTAAGTGCCTAGAGGCGTGCGCCACATTTCCGTACGGGTCGGAGAAGGCGCCCGGTGACATGCCGCACAGGTGATATGTCCGGTACTAGCCGGAATAGTGGATAGTGGACCGGGATAAAAGGGATTCCCGCCCCAGAGTGGGGGCGGGAATGCGGGCCGGTGCCCTGATTTGTACCGAATGACAGCTGTGTCAAGAGACGTAGAACACTGAACCACATTACTAATTAGCGTCGTAGGTCATGCTTTTGGGTGTTTGTCGGACTTCGGGTTACCAAGGGATGGCCATCCGGCGGGCGTCAGTGCGTCGGGTGGTTTTCTCCGTCCCCTTCCACACGAGGTTTCGATGTCCCAGCGCGTCACGTCCCGCTCTTCCCGTACGTCCCAGCTCCGCACCCGGGCGACCGTTCTGGCCGCCGGCCTTGGTGTCTCGGTCGCCCTGGGAGCCGGGGTCGCGTCCGCCGCCGACACCACGGCCGCGTCGGCCGCCACCGCCGTCCAGGCCAAGGCCGCCAAGGCCGCTGTCGCGAAGACGGCGGCTGCCAAGAAGGCCAAGCCCACCTGGGTCGACCCGGTGAAGAAGTACACGCTGACCGCGAGCTTCGCCCAGAACGGCGGCATGTGGCAGTCCACCCACAGCGGTCAGGACTTCGCCGTGCCGAGCGGTACCCAGGTCGTCGCCGCCCACGGCGGCACCGTGGTCAAGGCCGGTGGCAACGGTGCCGGTGACGGCCCCGCCTACGGCAACGCCGTCGTGATCAAGCACGGCAACGGCACGTACTCCCAGTACGCCCACCTGTCGAAGATCACCGTGCGGATCGGGCAGATCGTCAAGACCGGCCAGGAGATCGCCAAGTCCGGCAACACCGGCAACTCGAGCGGTCCCCACCTGCACTTCGAGATCCGTACGACCCCGAACTACGGCTCGGCGGTCGACCCGGTGAAGTTCCTGCGCGCCAAGGGCGTGAAGGTCTGACCGACCCTGGACCGCCCAGGCCCGGGGCCGCCCGGGCGCTAGTGCCGCAGCAGGCAACGTTCGCCCCGTCGCGACGCCCGGCACGCACTCTCGCCGCACCGGGCGCAAGCCCAAGTACACCAGTACGAGGGCTTGCACCCGGCACGCCGAGAGCACGCACCGGACGCCGCTCCTTGACGGGCAAACGTTGCCTGCCGCGGCACTAGAAGCCCCCGGCTCTCCGGTGGGCCTGGGTGACCAGGTCCGTGGCGACCTCGAGGACGGCCTTGTTCTTCTCCTCGGGGTCGCCTTCCATGTCCTGCATCAGGAACATCCCGGCGTGCAGGGTGAAGAGTGCGCTGACGCAGCGGACCTGGTCGGCCATGTCCGCATCCGGGTCGATGATGATGTCGCGCAGGCTGCGGATGCGCTCCTTGAAGGAGTCGCCGATACGCAGTTCCCGTACCGTCGCCTGGTTCTCGTGCATGAAGCGGAACAGCGGGGCCGCCTGGGCGAGCGTGTCGGCGTAGCGGCGGACGATCTCCTGCTTGGTCGCGAGGGTGTGCGGCTGCCGCCGGCCCCACTCGATCAGGTCCTCGATCGGCTGCGTCAGGTCCTCGAAGATGCTGACGAGGATTTCTTCCTTCGTCTTGAAGTGGTAGTAGAGCGCCGCCTTGGTGACGTCCAGCTGCTCGGCGATCTCGCGCAGGGACGTCTTCTCGTAGCCCTGCTGCGCGAAGAGTTCGAGGGCTACGTCCTGGATGCGCCGACGGGTGTCCCCGCGGCGTCGCTGCCTGGTGCCGTCCATGGTGCCGCCCATCCTCCTACGCCGCCCGCTTTCCATAAAACTTACTTGACGCCCGGCTAGTTCCGCGGCTAGCTTCCGAGCGTATTCGCTAGCCGGGCGGCAAGTAAGTAGCAGTGGTGAGTAGCGGTAGCTGGGGGAGTGGGAAGCGATGACGGACACGACGGACACACCGGTGGCCGACGCCGGGGGAAAACAGCCGAAGAGCGTGCGGGTCGTCCTGCTCGCGCTGATGATCGCGATGATGCTCGCGATGCTCGACAACATGATCATCGGCACGGCGATGCCGACGATCGTCGGTGAGCTGGGCGGGCTCGAACACCTCTCCTGGGTCGTCACCGCCTACACCCTCGCCACCGCGGCCTCCACCCCGCTGTGGGGCAAGCTCGGCGACATGTACGGCCGCAAGGGCACGTTCCTGTCGTCCATCGTCCTGTTCCTGGTCGGCTCCGTACTCAGCGGCATGGCCCAGGACATGGGCCAGCTGATCGGCTTCCGCGCCGTGCAGGGCCTGGGCGCCGGCGGTCTGATGGTCGGCGTCATGGCGATCATCGGCGACCTGATCCCGCCCCGGGAGCGCGGCAAGTACCAGGGCATGATGGCCGGCGTCATGGCGCTGGCGATGATCGGCGGTCCGCTGGTCGGCGGCACCATCACCGACAACTGGGGCTGGCGCTGGGCCTTCTACATCAACCTCCCCCTCGGCGCGGTCGCGCTGGTCGCCGTCAGTGCCGTGCTGCACCTGCCGAAGAGGCGTTCCGAGGCGCGCATCGACTACCTGGGCGCCGGGCTGCTGACCGTCGGCATCACCGCGATCGTGCTCGTCACGACGTGGGGCGGGACGGAGTACGCCTGGAGCTCCGCGCGGATCATGGAACTGATCGGCATCGGGGTCGCCGCGCTCGTCGGGTTCGTGTTCTGGCAGACCAGAGCGGCCGAGCCGGTGGTGCCGCTGCACATCTTCCGCAGCCTGAACTTCACGCTGATGTCGGTCATCGGCTTCATCACCGGCTTCGTGATGTTCGGTGCCACGCTCTTCCTGCCGCTGTACCAGCAGTCCGTGCAGGGGGCCTCCGCGACGAACTCCGGGCTGCTGCTCCTGCCGATGCTCGGCGCGATGCTCGTGACCTCGATGATCGCCGGGCGGGTGACCACGAACACCGGCAGGTACAAGGTCTTCCCGATCACCGGCAGCGTGCTGATGATCGTCGGGCTCTACCTGCTGTCCACCATGGACACCGGGACCTCCCGGCTGACCTCCGGTGTCTTCATGGCCGTGGTCGGGCTCGGCATGGGCTGCCTGATGCAGATCACCATGCTGGTCGCGCAGAACAGCGTGGAGATGAAGGACATGGGCGTGGCGTCCTCGTCGACGACCTTGTTCCGTACGCTCGGTTCCTCCTTCGGCGTCGCGATCATGGGCGCGCTGTTCAACCACCGCGTCCAGGACGTCATGACCGAGCGGGCCGGTGCGCTGGGGTCCACGGTGACCGAGCAGTCGGCGCAGCTCGACGCGAAGAGCCTGGAGAAGCTCCCGGTACTGGCCCGGGAGGCGTACCAGCACGCGGTGTCCGCCGGTACGCACTCGGCGTTCCTGCTCGGGGCCGTGGTGGCGGTGGTCGCACTCGCGGCGGCCGTGTTCGTCAAGGAGGTGCCGCTCAAGGGAGCGGGACCGAAGGAGGACGGCGCGCCGGACGCCCCGGCGGCGCAGCCGCCCCTGGTCGAGGCCGTCTGACCGCCGAGGCCCTCCGAACGCGCCGCACAAGGCCCCCGGGAGTGTCGGGGATTCCAGGGGTCTGCGCCATGCCCGGCCGCGAGCCGGAGCCGCAGCCATGAGAACGGGTCCCTGCGGCGGGACAGAACAACCGGAAGGCAGCTCGGCAGGGCGTCGGCCGGACCCCGGGCCACGACCACCGGAACCTGGGTCGGCATCGATGTCAGACCCCCGTGCCACCATCGGTCGTATGGACAAGACGCGCCAGGTCCGGCTCGCCAAGGACGCCATGGACCGGGACTGGGCCGACCCCGGGCTCGACCTGGACACCGTGGCCGCGCACGCCGGGTACTCGCGCTACCACTTCATCCGCGCCTTCAAGGAGGCGTACGGCGAGACCCCCGGCCAGTACCTCACGCACCGCCGCATAGAACGCGCCGAGGACCTGCTGCGCACGGCGAACCTGTCGGTGACGGAGATCTGCCACCTGGTCGGCTACAGCAGCGTCGGCACGTTCTCGGCCCGGTTCAAGGCCTGGACGGGCCTGACGCCCAGCGAGTACCGGACCAAGCACGTGGGCCGGGGCGCCGCCCTCATACCCGGCTGCTACGCCATGCTCTGGGCCGGCGGCTTCCGTCCCGCCCCCGGCGCCGGCAAGCGGCGCAATTCCGGAGAAGCGGGCTGACACCACCGCTGCCTACCGTGGCAGGACAGGCACATCCGGCCGCGAAGCCAGAGCAGGAGCACGCCATGATCAAGGGTCTCGCCATCTCGACCGTCTGGGTCCTCGACCAGGACCGGGCCAAGGAGTTCTACACGGAGAAACTGGGCCTGGAGGTCCGTACGGACATGACCATGGGCGAGGGCGGCATGCGCTGGCTCACGGTCGGTTCGCCGAACCAGCCCGAGGTCGAGCTGACGCTGATGGTGCCCGGCGGACCCGCGATGGACCCCGAGTCCGCCGAGATGCTCCGCAAGCTGGTGACGAAGGGCGCGCTCGGCGCGGGCGTGCTGACCACCGACGACATCCACGGCGACTACAAGAAGCTCAAGGACCGGGGCGTGGAGTTCCTCCAGGAGCCGCAGGAGCGCCCGTACGGCACGGAGGCGCTGTTCCGCGACGACTCCGGGAACTGGTTCTCCTTCACCCAGCCCCGCGAGGGCGGCCTCGACATGGACCAGGACTGGACCTGCTGAAACGACCGGCGGTCCAGTGCCGCGGCGGGCAACGTCGCCCGTCGCGACGCCCGGCACGCTCCCCCTTCCCGGCTCCACTCGAACGGGAGGGACACCCAACGGCGCACCGGCCGGAAGCCCACGTACGTCCAGTCGAGCCCGAGGAAGTCGCCGCCATCACGGCCATCCTCCTGGCCCGCGCCGCCGCCCGCCCCACCGACCCGGCCCCGGCCCACCGCGG